>WFPK01000115.1 GCA_015487555.1 Phycisphaerales bacterium | reverse complement strand
CCTCTTCCCCCTCTTCTCCCCCCATTGCCCATTGCCTACTACCCATTGCCTCTCTCAGGGCTATCATTCTCCCCCGCCAGAACCGACTCGCATATGGATGCGATCCGGTCATCGAGGCGTGTCTTTGGAAGGATTGTGCGTTGGCTGACAACACCATCACATGCCGTCTCGTCACCCCCAGTGCCGAGTTGCTCAATGAACAAATCACCTATGCCTCGGTCCCTGCGTGGGACGGGCTGATCGGATTCCAGCACGGCGGCGCTTCGCTCGTCTCTCGCTTGGGTCTTGGCAAGCTCCGCCTGGACTTCCCCGCCGATGCCGGGTCGGGTTCGCGTACTTTCCTCGTCGAAGGCGGGTTCCTCGAAATGGGTGACAACGAGCTGGTGATCCTCGCCGAGCGAGCGATCGCTGCGGAAGAGATCATCGAGTCCGACGCCCGGGCTGCACTCGCCGAAGCCGAGGCACGCGTTGTTCCTGAAGATGCCCCCAACAAGCTCGAAGCGGTCGAAAAAATCACCCGCGAGAAAGAACGCGCCAAGCTCATGCTCACCATGGCGCAGAGCTCCAAAGTCAACGGCATCTAGCCCTTCGGTGGCCCGGCTCGCCGAGCCGGGTTCTTGAACGATGCTTGAACGATGAATGAACGATGAATGAACGATGAATGAACGATGAATGAACGATGAATGAACGATGAATGAACGATGAATGAACGATGAATGATGCGGAAGACCCGGCTCGGCGAGCCGGGCCACCAACCGGGCCACCAACCGAGATTCAGTTTGAAAACTTCGACATCGCCCGCTGAAGATCGCGCTGATTCTCGCGATCGGCGATCGCTTTGCGTTTGTCGTGCTGGGCTTTGCCCTTGGCGATCGCCAGCTTGATCTTCACCAACCCCTGCGAGAAATACATCTCCAAAGGCACCAGCGTCACGCCCTTCTGATCGACCTCACGCGCCAGCTTGAGCATCTCTTTTTTCTTGGCCAGCAGGACGCGGTCGCGCTTGGGGAGATGGTTCAACTGACCGGCGGGCTGATAGATTCCGATATCGACCTGGTGAAGTGTCAGCCTGGGCGGGTCGAGATCGACGCTGATATACCCCTCTTTGAGGGAACAGCTCCCCTCGCGGATCGCTTTGACCTCCGAGCCTTCGAGCACGATCCCCACTTCCATCGTGTCGATGATAAAGTAGTCATAGAGCGCCCGCCGATTGTTGAAGCTCGGCGGGCCCTGCTTGGATTTCTTGTTGTGCTTCTGTTTCTTGGCCATATGCACCCAAAGCATAGCCATTTTATGGGCGGTGCGCTCGAATCGGCGTGTGTATGATGGGCTATGAACTTACGCACCCTTCCCATGCTGCCAATGCTGATGCTTCCGGGTCTGCTTGTCGGGTGCACCCAGCAGCTCAATGATCGGCCGACACTCGGAGGCTCGTACATCCCCCCAACCTTCCGCACAAGCTCGACCACCCCCACTGTCCTTGAACATCCATCCCAGCACCTGCTGAGCACAACGCCCAAACCCAGAGCCGCCTGGACACCCACGCAGTACCTCGCCCCGATGGATGGCGTCGTCCACTCGCCGATACTCATGGTGCTTGCGCCGATCAAGCACACCGACCCGCCTCGCGTCTTTGGGCGATACCCGACGCCGACCGATGCGCTCAAGCTCTCCGCGACCACCTGGATCGAAGACCTCTTCATCACCATCGACGACTACGGGCGATCCTTCATCGGCACCCCCTACGCCATCGGATATTTTACCTTCACCGGAAAACTCGCTGAGCCTCTGCTCTCGCCACAGTCCTGGAAGCGCACCGAGACGGCCAACACCTGGTCGTCGGGATATCCTGCATCCAATGATCCAAACGGGGAGCCCACCGATGAGTGATGCCAATCCGCCAAGCTGGCCTTTCAATCCGGCGTTGGAAATCTCGGTTCCCACGGCCGCTTCGCTTCACAAAGACCCGGGCGACACCGACTTTCTCCTGATCGACATCCGCGAAGCCCACGAGCTCGAAATCTCGTCGATCGACGGGGCGGTGCATATCCCGATGGGCGAGGTTGCGACCCGGATCAACGAGTTCGATGTCGATGAAGACACCACCATCGCGGTGCTGTGCCGAACCGGACGCCGATCGCTCGATGTGGCGCTGTACCTGCAAGAGCAGGGGCTCGACGGGGCCCGATCCGTCGCTGGGGGGATCAACTGGTGGTCACTCAAGATTGATCCGACCATCGAGCGGTATTAGCACCTATCCTTCCCCATGCCGACCACCCCGACCACAGCCGACACCATCGAACTCATCGAACTCAACCTTGCCCATTCGCCCGATTCTGACGATCTGGTGATGTGGTGGCCGCTCGTCGGCGTGCGGCATCCTGATGGGACACCGATCGAAGGCGAGCTGGGACACCCACAAGTCGAGACCGGCAGATTCAGGTTCAACCTCCTCGCCCGGGATGTCGAAGAGCTCAACAAACTCGTGATCGGGGAGGGCTCTGCCTATGACATCACCGCGATCTCGTGCGCGACCTATCCGCTCATCGCTGACCGATACGCCATGACGGCTTCGGGTGGATCCTTCGGCGAAAACTACGGCCCACGCATCGTCGTCGCGGCCGACTCACCATTCCAGACCCTCGACGATCTCAAAGATGCCAAATGCACCATCGGCATCCCCGGGATCAACACCTCGGCCTACATGGGTTTGCGGATGGCGATCGGGGACTTTGCGCATCACGAACTCCTCTTCTCCGAGATTCCCGGCGCGGTGGCCGATGGACGCGTCGAGGCCGGGCTGCTCATCCACGAAGCCCAGCTGACCTACGCCGAGCTGGGATTGCGTGAGATTGGCGATCTGGGCAAATGGTGGCACACCCAAACAGGCAAGCCGCTCCCTTTGGGGCTCAATGTCATTCGGCGAGACCTCGACGAGCGCTTCGGCCAGGGCACTTGTCAAGCACTGGCCAATGTGCTCAACGCATCAGTCCAATGCTGTGTCAAGATGGGGCAAGCTTCGCGGCTGTATCTCCAACTCAACAAAGGCGATCGCACCGAATGGGATGATCCGGAGTTGGTCGATCGGTATTTGGCAATGTATGTCTCCGGATTGACCCTTGATATGGGCGAGGTTGGTCGCGATGCGATCGCCGAGTTCCTCGGGCGTGGTGCCGATGAGGGGCTTTGTCCTCAGGCGGAAAATATTGACCCGTTGTAGGCGAAGTTTTCTGTTCTGCGCTAGACTCGTGCTCTTGTCCCACTGATCCACGCCCCCCGTGATCGGAGACTGTTCATGCCGACGAGTTTTTCTCTGCCCGTCTCATCGAATCAGCCAACGCCGGGGACGCGCGCGTGCCCAAAGAACACAATCGCTCCCGATCTCCCCCCCGACCAGCCCAAAGACCAGCCCAAAGAAAAGTGCGGCGTCATCGGCATCTGGGATGATCCTGATGCGGTCCGCAAGACTTACCTAGGGCTCTATGCCCAGCAGCATCGCGGGCAAGAGGCTGCCGGGATCGCCGTCACCGATGGAGCAATCATCGAAGCCCACACCGGGCAGGGGTTGGTCCTCGATGTCTTCGACCGCACGAGCATCACCAAGCTCGAAAAGTTCTACAACCATGTCGATTCGCCGACATCCAACCATGGCGTGATCGGGCACAACCGGTATTCCACCGCGGGGGGATCGAAGCTCTGCAACGCCCAGCCTTTGGTTGAGACCACCTTCGATGGGCCCGTCGCCATCGCGCACAACGGCAACCTCGTCAACGGGCAAGCATGGCGAGAAGAGCTCTCGCGCGTCGGGCGATTGTTCCACACGACCTCCGACACCGAAATTATCGTCCACCTGCTCGCTTCGCCCGAGCAACGCGATTCGCCCGATCCCGTCGCAGCAACCCTGCGGAATCTGCTGGGTGCGTTCTCGTTGGTGATGCTCTTTCCTGATCGCATCGAAGCAGCGCGAGACCCGTGGGGATGGAGGCCTTTGGTGCTCGGCGAGCTGCCCTCGGGCAAGCCCGTTGTTGCATCGGAAACCGTTGCATTCGATGTGATTGGCGCCAAGTTCATCCGCGAGATCGAGCCCGGCGAGATCGTGACACTCTCGAACGCGGGTGTCTCATCGCGTCGATTCGCTGCCCCGTCCGAGCCCTTGGCCCAGTGTGTCTTCGAGCATGTCTACTTCGCCAACCCGGCATCGAATGTCTTCGGGCAGAATGTCCAGGTCTCGCGTGAAAAATTTGGTGCCAAACTCGCCCAGGAAGCTTTCGTCGAAGCCGACTTCGTGATGCCGATGCCCGACTCTGGACGCAGCGCCGCCAACGGGTACGCGATCGAATCGGGGATCCCCTACCGCGAAGGGATCGTCCCGAACCGGTATGTCGGGCGGACCTTTATCAAACCCACACAAGAAGAGCGCGCAGCTGCGGTTCGGCTCAAGCTCAATGTCATCTCCGAGGTCGTCCGCGACCAGAGGCTCATCATCGTCGATGACTCGATCGTCCGAGGCACCACCACCCGGCTCAAGATGATCCAACTCCGCCAGGCGGGCGCAAAGGAGATCCATCTGCGGATCTCATGCCCGCCGATCAAACACCCGTGCTATTTCGGTGTGGACTTCGCCGACCGGGATCAGCTCATCGCCCACAACCGCAGCATCGACGAAATCTGCGACTTCCTAGGCGTGGATTCGCTGCACTTTCTGAGCCAGGAAGGCATGCTCAGCGTGATGAACCAAAGCCCCGAGCACTACTGCACCGGGTGCTTCTCAGGCGACTACCGCGTGGACATTGACCACCCCGTCGCGTGCGAGGTGGCGACGAAATCGCAGATGAGCATGTTCAAGACCAGCTGATCGTTTCGGATTGATGCATTGAGATGAGCGTCCGCACCCAGCGTCTAGCCGTGTCTAGCCGCCCCATGAAGGATCGAAAGTCAGATCACCTCGTGAACCCGACGGGCGGAAGACGAACCCGAAGCTGGTTTCGCCTCGGATGTTGTTGTATCGAATGATCGCGCCCAGTGTGCCGATCTGGAAGCGCCTCAATATCTGGGCGTTGAAGGTCTGGAAGTCGTTGAGATCGAAGTTGTAGTTGAGCCCGGTGTTGAGTGCGTACTTGTCGCTGAGCCGATACCGTGCGCGCAAGGAGGCGAAGGTCGCATCCAACGCCTGAATCTCCCGGTACTCCACCGAGGTCGTGAACCCCGGGCGGTGTTCGATGATCGCCCCGACGCTTGCTCTGGCGGTCTGGTCGAGATCAAGGTCGTAGATGATTTCGCCCGCAAAGGCGAGCACCTCGGTGGGTTTCCAGATGGCGCTGGCGCCGAAGTAGTCGCCGGGGTTGGAGAGTTCGGGGCGTGACGAGAAGTATTCGGGGATGACGCTTTTGCCCGCCCGATCGCTTGTGGCGACATATTCAGTGCGGAGTTTGAGCACATCGACATCGCGCCATCGTCCGATCCCGCCTCGCTTGGTCTGCCAGGTCTGGTCGATCGCGGCGCGCAGCGAGGTGCCCGTGAGCAAGCCTTCGACATCATCGTCGAAGATCGGCACATCGTTGGTGTCGAAGTTCGAGTCGCTGCCCCAGAATGTAATCGAAGGCTCGATGACATGGCGCAGCCGATGGATATCGAAGAATCGGCTCTGGGCGTTGTTGTTGATCTTGGAGATCGTGGTCGAGAGCGTCACGCCGCCGCTGCCCCAGAATCGGATTTCGTCGCTTTGTCCCGGGGAGAAGGCGTCGAACGAGCTGTCGTAGGCGGTGGCTCGACCAACGACGAAGGGCACCACCCGGATCGGGCCCAGGTCGAACCTGGCAGCGAGTTCATGGCGCATGTCTACACGAGCAACCGCGGATTCATCGAGCCCCATCGCGCGGAACACATCGCCGAGCGAATCGGTCGCGCCGGTGCCAAAGGCGTCGTCAGCCAGTGAGTTGGTGTCAAACCCGTACGCGCTCGCTGCGACCTCGGAGAATGCCAGGCGGAGCATCCCGGCGCGGGCTTCAAAGGAGTAGGTCAGCAACCCGGGCTCAAAGTCGGGCAGGAGGTCTTTGCCCAGCGAGACGAACCGGGCTTCGGGGAGTTTGTTGACCTGATACCCCGGCGATTGGAGCAGGTGCTCGGGGACGATGAAATCGTTGGCGGTGGTGCTCAGCTCGAGCGCAAAGTAGGTATCGTCGCTGAGCCGTTCGAGCTGAAGTCGATTGCGAAAGTCCTCGGTGGCGCGTCCGCGTTGATCGAACAGGGACGAGACGAAAGCAGCATCGGAAATGTAGCTCAGCTCTGTAATCATCGTCCAGGCATTGGTAAACTCCCAGATATCGCTCAGCGTAAAGATGCCTCGGGTTTCGCCGTTGCGCGGGATGCGTCGCCCTGATGCGGGAATATCGGTGCCGTTGTCGTCGAAGAGGAGGTAGGAGAACACCCCGCCGCGATGCTCGCGGGTCATCCAATCGCTCACCACGCCGATACCGAATCCACGGTCGGCGTAGTAGTCAAGATTCAGATCGACCTTGATGCCGGGGGGGGCTTCGAGCTGCAAGAGCGAGAAGGCGTTCCATCGGGTTTTGATTGCGGTGCCCGAACGATTGGTATCCTCGACCGTGAACTGTTTGAGCGGGAAAGAACTCGGATCGCCCTTGAACCCCGGGAGCCAGAGCACCGGGATCGTCCCGGCGTTGAGGGTGACATTTTTCCCCTCGATGGTGACATTCGGGCGTGAATCGCCCGCTTGCGGATCCCTCGGCTCATTGAGCGTCACCTTGATGTCCGAGACCCCGATGGTAAGATCGGGCTCGAAAAAGGCGGTGTTGGATATTTTGGCTTTCGTGGCAGCGAACTCGCGCTGGGCGGTCTGGCGGATGCTCTGGGCACGGACATAGAGCGGCATCGCGGTTTTCTGATCCGTTGTCCAGAACACCGCATCGAGCATCAGCGCCTTGTTGTTTTTGACATCGAGGTACATCCGAGGCGAGCGGATCGACCATTGGTCATCGCCTGCGAAGACGCCGCCTTCGAGGTAGATACCTTCGATCTGGTTGGTGCCCAGCTCAGAGACGCCGGTGATTGGTTCATTGCCTGCCGTGTAGATCACGACACGCTGGGCTTTGAAGTCGATCCGTCGCTGATTGGCGTGGTCCTGGTATTGGATCATCACCCCGCCGTCGGCGGTGATGACCGAGCCGGTGCCTGATGATGCGCCGTCGATGACGATCCGCCCGCCGATGGACACGGAGAACACGCCGCTAGGGTGGAAGATCGGGCCTCGGGGCTCACCTCTTGCGTCCGCGAGCGATGCGGATTGCTCTTCGCCGAGCGTTTCGGGTTGAGGCGGCACCCAATCAGGTGTCCACGGGCGCACCGCCTGAGGCTCGGACGCAGGGGCAGGTTCGCCAAGCACACGCTGGGCGTAGAGCGCGTTGGTCTTCCCGAGGAACGCGCCGACCCTTGATTTGGGATCGGGGCGATCATCGAACCGGGCATCGAGCGTCATGGTGAGCGGCTCGTCGATCTCGATCACCCCCCGCACGGGCAGCTGCTGGGCCTTCATGGTGATCGTGCCGTCCGCGGATCGCATGTCGGTGAAGATCGCATAGACCTGGTATCGGGTAGCCTGGCGATCGGGGTCCGACGCGAGCTTGCGGAGCCAAAGGTTCGCCGAGGCTGCGAGGAAGCGGTGATCGCCGAGCACGACATCGACATCACGATCGAGCACGATGCGATGGGTCTGCCCTTCTTTCCAGACCCACCCGGCCTGGGCGCTGAGGATGATCTGCCCGGCAACGGCTTCGATGGGGAAGTCGATCTGATCGAAGGTGCGCTCGGCAGCATCGGGCTGACGACTGGCCGAGCCTGATTTGATCGAGTTGGCAGCCCAGGCCTGTGCACCCATCGCCAGACACGACCCGGCGAGGGCCGCGATCAACCGAATCCCAAGTTGGTATCTGCCTCGCGCCTCAGCCATGCACTCTTCTGTCCTTCCTGTGCGTATTCCGGTCCTCAATCTGAATCACCAAATCTGAGCCACTAGTGTACCCCATCGGAGATCGGTGCTGGTGAAGATGGAGAATCAATCCCGGCAGAACTATGCTCCCTCTATGAGTACACACACCGCCAGACGCACCCTCGCCGAGATGAAACCCGCAGAACGGCTCGATGGAATCTACTCCATCGCCAATGCCCAGCTCGGAACCACCCAGAAGGGCAAGCCCTACCTCCGGTGTTTGCTCGGCGATTCGTCAGGGTCGGCTGCCGGTCGGATGTGGTCGATTGATGAAGCGACCTTCCGTCGGCTCCCCACCGACGGATTCGTCTGGGTCGAAGGCGAGACGCAGGCGTATCAAGGTGAGTTGCAGATCATCATCCACCGGATTGATCCACACGAACCCACCCCCGACGAACTCCGATACATCCTCCCATCGTCCTCGCGCGATCCAAAGGAGATGTTCGAGCAAGTTGTCGCGCTGCTCGACACACTCAAGCACCCCGCAATGCAAGCACTGGCCAAGACTTACCTCGCTGACGAGCATTTGATGGACGGGTTCCGCACCGCCCCGGCTGCGGTTCGGCTCCACCATGCGTACCTCGGCGGATTGCTCGAACACACCCTGACACTCATGCAGCTCTGCGATGTGATCTGCCCGCTGTATCCCAAGATCAACCGCGATATCGTGATGATGGGGCTGTTCCTTCACGATCTGGGCAAGACCCGCGAGCTGTTCTTTGATCGTGGATTTGGATACTCCGACCGAGGCGAACTCATCGGGCATCTGGTCGAAGGGGCGATCATGCTCCACGACAAAGCCCAGCAGATGATGGCCGAGACGGGAACCCGCCTGCCCGCAGGCGCGTTGACGATCCTTCAGCACATCATCATCTCGCACCACGAAAAACCCGAATATGGCTCAGCAAAAATGCCATCATCCCCAGAAGCGGTACTCGTCTCGCTGATCGACAACCTCGACGCCAAAACCATCATGGCCTTGTCCGCTGCCCGTCCTGACCGGGATGAACAGTTCTCGCTGGGCGGGAACTTCACCGAGAAGAACTGGGCGTTGGGTGTCAAGCTCTATCGTCCGGATCCGCTGGCGGAGTGACAGCCCCATCTTCAACGAGCCACGACCGTCAGGAAGTGGGGGTTTGGGTGTCATTGCCCGAATGAAGACCACTCCCTGACGGTCGTGGCTCGTTGGGAATGTCTCCCAAACTGATTCAGAATCGGGTTGACAAATCGCCCCTTGCGGGCTTGAATCCGCTCTTCCCTGGCATTGTGCCCGGGCCAACACGCGCCGGACCCAAGTCTGGGCCACCCGGCATGGTCGCTACAAAAAGAAGTAGCACCGCAGAAGGGCCAATCGCTCGCTCTGCGGACGGATGAAAAGGAATCGCCAAATGGCAACATATACAGGACCCAAGGTTCGTCTTTCTCGCCGCGTTGGAGTACCCATCGCGGATATCCCCAAGCACACCTCCAAGCGGATGCTCAATGCACCGGGTATGCACGGGCATCGCGGGCGTCGCTTGCGTGACTACGGCATCCGTTTGCAAGAAAAGCAAAAACTCCGGTACCACTACAACATCCTCGAAAAGCAGTTCCGCCGAACTGTTGACGAAGCCAAACGCCGACCCGGCAACTCGGGCGACATCCTGATGCAGCTCCTCGAGCTTCGTCTGGACAATGTTGTCCGTCGTATGGGTGTTGTCCGCACGATCTGGGCATCACGCCAGATGGTCAATCACGGGCATGTGCTCGTCAACGGCAAAAAGGTGGATATCCCGTCGTACCGCGTCAAGGTCGGGGATGTGATCTCGCTCAAGCCCGGGATCCAGAAGCTCGCACGCGAGAACATGGAGTCGATGGGTGGGCATGAGGTTCCGGGTTGGATTTCGTTCAACCCATCGGAGCTCAACTCGACGATCTCGTCGCTACCGACTTCGGATCAGATTCCGTTCGATGTGAACACGAACCTGATTATTGAATTCTATCGCTAAATCCAATCTGACCTCGCGTGGCCTCTGCTGGGCGCCACGCCGAGGATGAGCCAAGCGAATCCTCGGGATTACCCCTGTGGATTCGTTTTTTCATTTTTCGATCCAATCCCCCCCACGCCTCTCACACGGAGCCAACATGCTCAGGTTCATCCGGAAATATCAGCTTTTTATCCTTGTCATTGGCGGGTCGCTGTTGATGATCGTGTTCTTGCTCGAGCCGGTCCTCACGCGTCTTGCACCATCGCCGATGAAGGCCAAGGTCGCCAAGCTTGAAGATGGTACAAACTTCACTCGCGCTGATACCCAACGGGCCAATGTTGCGATCAGCCTGCTCCGGCGGGTGCATCCGCGTGCGCTCGGGCCTCGCTCTGTCGGGGGGATCGGGCTTGATCCATCGAACGAATCGAGTATGGCCTTGCACTGGCTTTTGTTGGTCAAGCAGGCCGAGATGGCAGGGCTTGTGGGCGAAGCGGGTGATGGGGTTTCCTGGATCGACGAGCTTGCCCAGATGGAAGCACGGGTGATCGTGATCTCCGAAGCTCAGCAGGGGCTCATCACCAACAATGCCCAGGCCGAACAGAGGCTCGCGGAGTTGGCCAACCAGATCAGCAACACCATGCACACCAACGCATCACGCTCGGCCGGGATGGCGCGGAGCACGCTCGATGATGTATACCGGATCCTTGCCCAGGCCCGAGGCGTCTACCGTCTGCTCTCTGCAATGCAAACCATGCCCTCATTCAGCGATGTCAACGCCATCCACGCGGCCCACGAAGCACTCGACGCGGTGGCGATCAATGCGGCATTGCTCGATTCGAACTTGGCTGCTGCTGCGGTTGCCGAGCCGACCGATGAGCAACTCCAAGCCTTCTTTGACACCTACAAGGCCCAGTCGCCTGAGGACAACGAATATCGCATCGGATACACCCAGCCCACGCGTATTGCCCTTGGATGGCTGACACTCGATAAGAATGTGTTTATGAACGCCGTCAAGGTCGATCGGGTTGAGCTTCACAAACTCTGGAGCCAGAACCGCGATCAGTACCCCGAGGAGTTCCCGGTCGAGAAATTCAATCTCGAAGCCCAATACCGCGAGCGCATCGCTACCGACATGATGATCGACGCCGACCGCATCATCCGGGCACAGATCATCACCGCAACCAAGGGCTTGTCCAAAACCAACGGCATCCTCACCCTCCCCGATGACTGGGAATCACGCCGACCCAAACTCGAAGATATCGCGAGACTCGTTGTTGAACGAATCAATGAACGATTCTCGGTGTTGCTCCCAACTCCACAAATCACCATCATCGGCGATCGTTGGCTCACGGGCAACGATATTGCCTCGCTTCCGGGGTATGGCAGCTCGACCTATCGGATTGGATCACGCCAGCTCCCCACCTACACCCTGCCTCAGTTCTTTGAGCTCGAAGAACCCAACACCCTTGGGCTCGATGTGCAGGTCGGATTGCCGATCGTCGACCCGGCTGCGGAAGATCAGCTCGGCAATCGGTACTACGCGGTGATCCTTGATGTTCGCCAGCAAGGCCCGGCCGAGTCTGTTGATGATGTCACCCGCGAGCGGGTGGTCGCCGATTACAAGTCGGTCGAGGGGTTCAAGCTGCTCAGTGCTCGGATCGAGGAGTTCAAATCGGCGATCGAATCGGGTGGTGATCTTGCCCCAGCGATCGAGCTGGCGACCTCGCTGGTGCCGAATCCCGAGTCGATCCGTACGCCCGATGTGAAACGGAATATTCTTGTTCGGCGAGATTCGATTGATCGTGGACGATTGACCAGCTTTGTTGAACCGAGTCTCAATGTCGAGTCGTTCCGGACGGCGGTCATCGCGGCAGCTGCGGGTATCGACCCATTGGCAACCCCCCAAGCCGTCGCGGCCGATCCGATCGCGGTGGTGGTTGCACTCCCCGAGTCGCGTTCGGTTGCAATCTCACGCGTGGTTGCACCTCGCCCAGTAAGCATCGAGGAGTTCAGAGCCTTGTCAAATGGGGTGGTGGCGACAGCTGGACAACAGGAACTCGCCCAAGCTTCGCGTGATCTCGAAGACCCGTTCTCCTTCAAAGCCTTGGCTGCCCGGTACGGCTTGACCTGGCTCGATGAGGACAAGGCCAAGGAAGCTGGTGCTGATGAGTCAGAATCTGCTGAGGAATCCAGCGAGGGATAAATCGAAGAGGAATCGGTCATCCGCCGCCAACGAGGGTGACGATTTCGATGGATTGGCCTTCTTTGAGTATCGTTTCCGATCGTTCCCGTTTGGGGACGATTTTTTTATCGACCTCGGCAGCACAGATCGACCCGGCGAGCCCGAGGAGTTCGATGAGCCCTTCGACGGTGGTGCCTTCGGGGAGTTCTTTGGGTTGGGCGTTGACAGTGCAGATCATGGCAGAGTCTATGGCTCGGATCGCTCCCAAACCTGCTCATGCTGATGGTCGAGTTGCCGATACACCTCGGTGAGATTCTGGATCAGCATCGAGAGGGCGGAGATGACGGCCTGAGTACGAACGGCGGCTCGGTTGCCCGGGAAGATGAACCGTCGGCAATCAACCTCTTCACAGTGGCTCAGCACGCAAATCCAGACTGTGCCGACGGGTTTGTCATCGGAGCCGCCGTCGGGGCCGGCGATGCCGGTGATGGCGATGGTGTGGGTCGTCAGGAGTTTGCGACGGCCGCCTCTACCCATTTCGATCGCAACCTGCGAACTCACCGCGCCGTGCTGGGCGAGTGTCCGCGGCTTGCCCCCCACAGCCATCTGCTTGGCCATGTTTGAATAGGTGATGTACCCGCCAAGATAGACATCCGAGATGCCCGGCAATGCGGTCAGGGCAGCGCCGACCATGCCTCCGGTGCAGCTCTCGACGGTGGAGAGGGTCAGGCGCTTCTCGCCGAGCAGGTCGGCAGCTTCGATCACCAAAGGCAAAATGGGATCAGGTAGAATGGGATCGGCACTGGTCATGAGCCCATCAGTGTATCGAAGAGCTCGGGGATGCCCTTGGCGTGGGTGGCGACGGTTTCGACGATCGGGGTTGATCCTGCAATATCACGCAGATCACGGACGAGATCATCCTCGCCAGGATAATCAGCCTTGTTGCAGACAAAGATATCGGCGATCTCCAAAATCCCGGCTTTGTCCATCTGGACCGAATCGCCCATGCCCGGGGTCAGGACGACCGCGGTGGTATCGACAAAGTCGCGGATCATGGTTTCGTTCTGTCCAGCGCCGACGGTTTCGACATAAAGGGTGTCATAGCGATCGTTGCCGGTGCATGAGCCGCCGATGAGTTCGATGATGTCGTTTAAGCCGTGGTAGTCCTCGCCTCGGATCGCCAGCGAGTGGTAGTAGACATGCTCGCCGATGTTGTTGAAATCGACACGCAAGCGATCGCCGAGCAGTGCGCCGCTGGTGATCGGGCTCTTGGGATCGAACGCGAGCACCGCGCAGCGTCCCATGGACGGATCTTCTTGGGCACGCACAAAGTGTTCGCGGGCGAGCTGGGCGACGAGGGTGCTCTTGCCTGCGCCTGGCGAGCCGGTGAAGCCGATGACGCGATTGGGGCGTCTCTTGGTTGCATCGGGTCGCATCGCTTTTTCGTTGTGCATCAGCGAGATGTCGCGGGCGAGCTGAGCGCTGGGGTGGGCGGATTCGATGAGCTGAGATTGAGGATGCACGGTTGCTTTGACCGCGTTGACGATGTCAATGAGCCCGGTGCCCGTCGGGAAGCATTCGCGGATGCCCATGTCGAGGAGCTTGACGATATCTTCCTGAGGCAGAATCCCGCCCATGAGCACCGGAATATCCGGACGCCCGACCTCGTTCATCGAATCGACGAGGCGCTTGCCGAGCACCAGGTGGGAGTTGGACATCATCGAGGCAGCGATGACATCGACATCCTCGTCGCGGGCAGAGATCGCCAGCGAGGCCGGGGTCTGCCAGAGCCCGGAGTAGATGACATGGACGCCGCTGTCTCGCAGGGCGCGGGCGATGACCTTGACGCCTCGGTCGTGCCCGTCGAGCCCCATCTTGCCCAGCAGCACGCGAGGGCGGTGGTCGAGATCGGCGCACCGGTCGAGTTTTTCAAAGGCACTGGTCGCAGCGTCGAGTTGATGGGCCATGGGTGAATCCTTGTGAGGCAATGGATCGTCGGACGGGTGAGATTCTATGCGTGAAATCGTGGATTTGCTCGGATGGATTGGTGCGATCCGGGCGACAATATCGGGTCTCCCGTCTATGATTTTGACCCAGTTCGGGCCCCCTTTCCATCAGACATACAGGAGATAGACGATGCACGGAATCAACAAAGTCGCGATCATCGGCAGCGGACAAATGGGCGGCGGGATCGCCCAAATCTCGGCGGTCAACGGGTTTGAAACCGTCGTCTATGACCTCGACTCCGATGCGCTGATCCGGTGCGAAGGGCTCCACGACAAACTCCTCGCTCGCGCAGTCGAAAAAGGACGCATGAGCGATGATGAACTCAAATGCGCCAAAGACAAACTGACCTATGTCACCGATCTGAACTACCTGAGCGACGCCGACATCGTGATCGAAGCGGTGGTTGAGGATGTCGATGTGAAGAAGAAGATCTTCGCGGGGCTCGCGGATAAGTTTACGGAGAATCAGATCCTCGCCTCGAACACCTCGTCGATTTCGATTACGGAGTTGGCGACGAGTGTGGGCGATGCGGCGGATCGGTTCATCGGGATGCACTTCTTCAACCCGGTGCCTGTGATGAAACTCGTTGAGGTCATCAATGGGTTGGCGACGAGCGAAGAGACGACCAAGCGGACGATTGCCCTCGCCGAGGCGATGGGCAAGGTCGCGGTGCCAGCGAACGACCGGGCGGGGTTTGTGTCGAATCGGGTGCTGATGCCGATGATTAATGAAGCGTTCTATGCGTGGATGGAAGGCGTCGCTGAGCCCGAGCATATTGATGAGATTATGAAGCTGGGCATGGCACATCCAATGGGCCCGTTGCGTCTGGCGGACTTTATTGGGCTCGATACCTGCGTGCACATCATGGATGTGCTGGCCGACGGGCTCAACAACGATCGGTACCGCGCGTGTCCGTTGCTCAAGCAGCTGGTGGTTGCGGGGCGACTGGGCGACAAGACCGGTCGCGGCGTGTTTGATTATTCGAAATAAAATCGGCAGGAGGGACGGGGGCAGATGAGCTCCCCGCACTTTGGTTTTCCCCGGTCGCTTGAGGGCTGCGACTTGACCCACTTCCTGAAAAGGTCTGTCCCATGCCCACGATTGACCAACTCGAAAAATTGCTCTCGATCGACCCCGATGACCCGTTTGTGCACTATGGGCTCGGGCAAGAGCTCGCCAAGGCTGGCAAACTCGACCAAGCCCTTGCCTGCTATACCAAGGCCATCGAACTCGACCCGACCTATTGCTACGCGTACTACTTCAAGGGGCAAACGCTCGACGAGCTCGGACAATCGGACGAGGCCAGGCGGGTGATTCAGGCAGGAATCGAGGCTGCCAGGCAGATCAACGACGGGCACGCTGCATCTGAGTTGGTGGAGCTGTTAGAATCTCTGGCATGAGCACCTCTGGGCGCAACTCGTATGGCAGGAGTCGATATCCCAAGAAAGAACTCGAGCCGTTGCTGCTCGATGGGTCGGCTCGCATCACCTCCTTGCACCCTTGCAAAGACGACCCGGCGCGGGTGACGCTCTTTGTGGATCGGCGAAGACTCGGGCGGATTCTGCTCGACACCAAAGCCGATCTCAAACTTGAAGTCGGTATGGCTTGGACAGCAGATTTGGCCGCTTCACTCGCGGATGAACTCGCCCGGGGCAATGCCTACCGAGCGGGGATTCGCATCCTGACCAAGCGGGCCAAATCGGGCAAGGAGCTGGGGCGCAAGCTCAAGGAATATGGATACGAGCCTCAGGCGATCGAGTGGACGATCCAAAGGCTGACCGAGCTGCAGGTGCTCGATGATGAGAACTACGCCCGGATGGTCGTGCGGAGTCAGCTGAGCCGAAAGCCGGCGGGGCGAAGGTTGCTCGAAGGCAAGCTGCGTGAAAAGGGAATCTGCGGGGAGATTATCCAACAGGTGCTCGACGAGGCGCTCGAAGAGCGCGACGCGGTGGCCGATGCTCGCAAACTGGCACAGTCGGCTGCGCGGTCGATCTCGGATCGGCACGAGCCTGAGGTTCGGATTCGGCGAATCACGGGTCGGCTTGCCCGGCGGGGATTTGACTTTGATGTGATCCAGACGGTGGTTGACGAGCTGAATCTCAAATCAACATAAAAAACCCGGCATAATAAAAAAACCAGAGGCTCACTCAAGAACCTCTGGTCAATGACCCCAGCGGGATTTGAACCCGCGTTACCAGGATGAAAACCTGGTGTCCTGGACCTGGCTAGACGATGGGGCCAAGGACGGTTGTCAGGGGCAATAGTACGCCTGCGATGTGCATCGTCAAGCAGAGGGGTTCCCGGCGAGGCATGTTTTCATGCAAAATATCGCCTAATCACGGTTTGCTCAACCAATCGCCCGAGCAAGTATGTATTTCCAGATACAGGTTGGTAAAGGCGAGGATCAACGCCTCCTCCCGCGATCGCCCGAGCACCGATTGTCGCCCGCGTCTGGGCGAACGCCAGACCACCTCGACGGCAATGGACGAGGTCGGTTTCCGGATATCGGCAAAGGTGTCCAGCTCGGCGAAGGATTCAAGGACCATGGATTCGTCTGGATACCATCGTCCGTCGGTATACTGGAGACATCGATCACCATCGCCTGGCCACCAGCCACAGGCGTATAAGCCATCAAGAGCGAAACCAAGGTCCGGCATCGGGCATCTCCATGACATGGAAGGACAGGAGTCGATGCGGGCACTATACCAGATGAGAAGGGATCGTGCGCCCCGATCTACACACGGAATCTGGATCATTCTGGATCATGCGGGCGGATGGGAATTAATTCTGCCCCAATCGGTCTTCAGATCGGTGCTCAGGATTGATCCTGAATCCCCGGCATCACGACAAAGACGAGCAGGTCATACATCAGATGGGCCCCCACCGCCAATCCCAATCCACGCATGAGGAACAGAATCCCGAAATACACCCCGGCGAGGGTGTAGAAGGCTGCGAGACGGAAGTTGAGCCCCGAGCCGGGGATATACACCCCATCGTGGAGCCAGGCAAAGGCAAGGGCCGAGAGAAGGACGGCTGCGATCTTCCCGGTTCGGTCTTTGAAACTCAGCACATCGGTAATCAGGAAGTGCAAGATGGTGATAAGCACCAGACGAAAAAGCATTTCTTCGTAGAGCCCGGCTCCAAACGAGAGGTAGAGCCCCTCCCAGAAGGTGTGCGCAGGCACCCCGCCCTCCCCTTGGATCATCATGCCCGATGCTTGGGGATTGAGGATGACCACAAGGATAATCAAAGGCCAAGTCAAGAACGCGGATTCAACAATCATCGCAAAGGGCACGATGGGCACAATCCGCCAGGTATCTTTGCTCAAGATATGCTGGAGCAAGAGCGTGACGATCAGTGCAAAGGCGGGCAGGTGGAGCCCGAGGGTGCCGAAGAGATCGAAGAATCGCACGAGCATATCCTGTGCTTCGAGCTTGGCGACCTCACCTGAGCCCAAGAGCCCCATGGATCCGATCTCATAGAAGCCGATGATTGGGAGAAGGAAGATCAGGGTGTGCAATGGTCGCGAGGAGAGCTCGAAGTAGCCTGTGTTGGCAAACCCAACCCCGGATCGGGTCTGCGTGGGCAATACTGTGGGTTGATGTTTCTGTCGATGGTTCATAGTCCCCTCAGCCGCCCGATCCTTAGGGGGAAAACTCGGCGTCGAGACGAAAAAGCTCGACCGGGGATGGTCGAGCCGAAATCGTTCTCTTCTTCAAAGTTCTGTGCCAAGGCCTCTGTGCATTATTGCCTTGCTCAGCCTTGCACTTTGGCTTTGAGCCGAGCGTTCATGCGACTCTTGCGTCTCGCAGCCTGGTTGGCATGGATCACACCCGCTTGAGCGGTTTTGTCAACCAAAGCGGCAGCACTACGAAATGCGGTGGTTGCCTGCTCATTTGATCCTTCAGCGAGTGCGTCCTCGAACCCTTTGATGGCTGCGCGCATATTCTTGATGCGCCAGCGGTTGCGGGCTCTGCTGGTGATATTCTGGCGGATGCGTTTTTTCGCGGAGTTGGAGTGGGCCATATGGTCTTTGTTCCTGTAAAAGTCAATCTGGGGGAGTCAGCCCCTTGGGAGGATATTGTTGCCTGTAAATCCAAGAAATCAACCTCTGAGGCATGATGAACTTGCTATTTGTGACGACCCAGCTTACCCTATATGCCGCTGAGCAATCGGCCGACGCGTGCGTAGCTCAACTGGATAGAGCACCTGACTACGGATCAGGAGGTTGAGGGTTCGAATCCTTCCGCGCGTGCTTCTCAGACCCCGTTTTTTGACGGGGTTTGGTTGTTTTTGGACGCCTCCGCGGTGCCTTGCGTTGGTCAAACGGGTGGTTTTCTATTGTTTTTTGGCGATGCCATGCCCATGCTTCGAGGCAGATTGCGGGTTGGCGGAGTGGCGTTTCGTTTTTTCGAGCATCATCAGGAAGTTCATCGCCGGGTCATTGAACTGGGTCTCATGGAGGGTGTGCCAGTGTTGGCGGAGGTAGGTGGTGACAAAGTGCTCCATATGTCCAAGGGTAATCACATGGACGCCATGCTTAGGTTGTTTCTCGATATAGGACGCGAAGGCCATCATCCGGACATGGTGTCCATCTGGCGTTCTTGCGTGCCCTGTTTCGAGCAGTTTCTCGACCACCGGGGTCGTGTGCTCGTGCGGGCATGATCCGAACCGTGCCAGTGCCGTTCGGATAACTACGGGGTCATGGGCCCCTCGATTGAGACGGGCAGCTCCCTGCTTCACCTCCCCGATGATGAACTCGACATGCTCATCGCTTGCTCCGAGTTCGGGATCGACCTTTCCGATCATCGCCCCTTGATTCCCATGAGGCACAAGACGCCCTGCTCCGGGAAAGCGGACGGCGAGGATGTCGAGATCGGTAATCGAACGGACCTCGTTGTGGTCAAAGACCTCGACGATGGGGTAGTCGGTGATGACGAAGTAGCCATTGATTTTGAGGTAGCTTCGTACGAGTGCGACTGCACTGTCCATTGGCAAACTCCTTCTAGGGTCCGAGGCATGGGCCTGAGGCGGGGCCGAGGCATGTTGGCGATGGGATCTTCAACCTCGCCAGCGCCCAATGGCTCTTCCGCCATTGCTTTTCATCGATGCATACTGGTAGATGCATACTGGGCTTTATTGATCCCCGAGCAACCACGCCCGGGCCTGGTCGGACTCGGACCGATCGAAGTAGCGAACCTTAGCCTTGGTGAATGGTTTGAGCAGCGTTGCCATCGCGTGCTCCCATGCTCGATCACCCACGATCGCGATTTTAGAAAAATCGGCAAAGTGTTTGATATCGAACTTGAGATCTTCCCATGAAGCGCCGAGCGTCCAGCCTGTGAAGTCGTGCATCTCAAAGTAGATACTCGCCTTTCCAAATCGGCGGATTGCTTCTTCGGCAATCGGAACAAACTGTGCATAGTCGTCCCTGGTCAGTGTGCCGGTGATGATCATGTCGATCACATGGGTCTCTTCATTTGTATGAACTTCGATGGGCATCTCGCCCTCCTTCCTTTTTCTACAAGTCGCGTGAGTGCCATGTCCATCGAGGCCTCACGCTTTATCTGCTTTCTTTCCTATGAGGCGATAGGTCCAGACTTTCACAAAGTCATTGGCCAAAAACCATGCGAATGCATAGAGGCAGATGTAGACGATGGGCATGAATCCAATGGGCTCCATGAATAGCCCGAAGTAGACCACAAATGGCGCGACGAGCTGTGTACCAAATGCTGGGATGAGGAACTTGCGCGATGGATACGGGCGTTCCCAGAAGTGTTTTTCTCGTGTTCGACAGACAAAGATGGTGGAATGTCCCGCCACATTGAGTTTGAGAAAGATCATCGACTGGATCAACTCGCGCTCAAATCCCATCGACTGAACAATAAAGAAGAGCGAGAACGAAGAGAGCACCCCCATCACACCCAGCACGCCACCGACCGTGATGACCTCTCGCATATCCCACCGCACAGGTTTGGGCTCGATGCGTGCGTTGTCATAGGCAATCGCCATGATCGGGATATCGTTGAGCAACGCCAGGAAAATAATCATAATCGGCGTAACGGGATAGAAGTTGAACACCACGATCGCAAGGGTCATGAAGAAGATCACGCGCATCGTCTCGGCAAGCCGGAAGATTGAGTAGCTCATCATCCGTCCAAAGATCTGCCTTGCCTCACGGATGGCCTGGGCAATCACCGCGAGCCCCGGCGCCATCAACACCAAATCCGCAGCTGCCCGCGCAGCATCGGTCGCCCCCGATACCGCGATCCCGGCATCTGCCTTGCGCAGGGCGGGGGCATCGTTGACGCCATCGCCAGTCATCCCGACGATATGCCCGCGCTGTTGGAGCCTGCTGACGATTTCAAACTTGTGCTCAGGGAATACCTCCGCAAACCCCGCCGAGTCTTCGAGCCCATCATCATCTTGTGAAGCCCCCTCATGGGCATCGAGCTCTGCAGCAACACGGATGGTATCGCGGAGCCCTACCATCCGTGCAACTTGCTTGGCAATCGCAAGGTTGTCCCCCGTGACCATCTTGAGATCGACCCCGAGGTCTTTGACCTGGGCGATTGTGCTCGCCGAATCATCGCGGGGCGGGTCAAACATTGGAATGAGCGCAACAAACCGGAATGCGGAATCATTGTCGTAGCGAACCGCGACCCCGAGCGTGCGATACCCCTCTCGTGCCAATGCGTCGATATGCGATTCAACGGATTGAAGGTCATCACCTGATGCATCGCACTCGGCGAGAATCGCCTGAGGGGCTCCCTTGATCAACTCCATCTGGACTTCTGCATCACGATGGACGCGTGAGCGGGTCTGCTTGTTCACCGGATCAAATGGTGTAAACGAATCGAGCGTGTATGCTTGAATCTGCGCACGAAGCCCTGCCTGATCCAGGGCTTCAAAGATCGGGCGTTCGACTGGATCATTGTCTTCTCGCCGACTTGCCAGAGCAGCATACAACAACGCCTCGTGCTTGCTCGTCTTACCAAAGCAGATGATCTCTCCCAAAGTCATCTCGTTCTTGGTCAGCGTCCCGGTCTTGTCGCAACAAAGCACATCAACACCAGCGAGCTCTTCGATGGAAACTAATCGACTCACCACCGCCTGATGCTTGGCCAGATGGAGCGCCCCCACCGCCATCGTCACCGAGAGCACCGCAGGCAATGCCACCGGGATTGATGCGATCGCAAGCACCATGGAGAACCGAAGAATCTCAAGCAATGGATCCCCTCGGACAAGCGAGACCACCACAATAAGCACAATCATCACACTTGCAATCGTGATTAGAAAGTTGCCTATCTTGATAATTGCTTTCTGAAAATGGCTTCTTTCCATTCGTGCCGCTTGAACAACCAGCGATGCGGTCTTGCCGAAGTAGGTTTGCGAACCAATCCCACTGACCACGGCCTCGGTTTCTCCTTTACGGACGATCGAGTTGCTGTAGACCAGGTCGCCAGCCGATTTGGACACCGGGAGGGATTCACCTGTGAGTGCAGATTGATCAATCTCAAGGGTCGAGCCATCGATCAACTTCGCATCGGCGGGCACAAGATTCCCAAGCCGAAGCCGAATCAGATCTCCGGGGACCAGCTCGCGGGCCGGGATTTCTTTCCACTGCCCGTCTCGCTTGACCAGTGCTTGCTTGGCAAGCTTCGTTTTGATTGCTTTGAGGGCGCTCAGGGCCTTGGATTCTTGATGAAAATCAATGTATACATTGACAACAAGAAGAATAAGGATAATCGTAAAGTCTTCCCATTTCTGAACCGCAGCTGAGAGAATCGCTGCGATCTCGATCATCCATGGAATCGGTCCCCAGAGTCGGCGTGCCAGGCGACGGAAGAGCGACTCTTCGTGCTCGACAATCTCGTTGTATCCATACTCCTGACGGCGTTGAGCAACCTGATCCTCGCTCAGACCGACTTGCTCGCCTGCAAGTGAGCCCGGGGCGGTTGATCGCTCTTTCTGGTTCATCGTACACCTTCCGACGCACTGCTGACCAAAGAAAAGATGGAGAACTCCACGATTCAAATGACCATGAACACCTGTATCCTATATCCCCCAGCGAGGAGTTTCATCGCATACCGATACCTCTTGTGCAGAAATCTTGCAACACCTCCCCGCTCGCTTTGTCCTCGGGCGAATCTTCAATGGATGCCCCAGGCCTTCGATGATGCCTTTGGCATCGGGATGTAGACGACACGCCTCCCGTCGGGAGACCGGTGTGGGTGCATCCTCATCTTTGCCCTTGTCCTTGTCGCGATGCCTTTTTCTTCAAATCCTGCCATTGCCCTGAACAATGACAAGGCCCCGCAGTGCAGGGCCTTGTCGCAATAGAGGAGTTTTACAAAGCGTATGTGCTCCGCACCTGCCAATCAGAAGGTGTAGGTGCCTTGGAAGTAGTACCAGTCGATGTCTTCATCTGATCCGGTATCGGTGAAGAAATCCCCTGCGAAGAAGTGTGAGTAGCCGCCTTGGATGGTCAAGTTGCGGTTGGCGAAGTATTTGACGGTCAGGTCAAACTCTTGTCCGACGGAGCTCGATGCGCCAGCAGCAGTTGGGCGCAAGACGCCCCCGCCAGCGTTGTAGACTGAGTCGGAATCGCTCGTCCGTGTGAAGTTGTGGAAGTCAGCCTTGACGAGGAACTTCTTGTGAGGCTTGAACGAGACACCCGCAGAGAGATCGGTGATGTTCTGACGCCCGATCAAGTCCATGAACCCGTTGTAGGCATGCCCGAGCGGGAAGAGCTGATTGAAGGTTTCGACATCGGCATCGCCTGCGGTGTCGTCACCCGAGGAGATATCAAACCCGAGGTAGACCTTTGGTTTCCATTCGGAATCGAATGCGTAGTAGACCTGCGATGCGAACATGTAGGCGCTGATATCGGCGCTGCCAACATCGCCGAACTGGTAGGCGCCCTCGACATCATAGCCGAACCCTGAGTCGCCGAACTTGCCGAAGAGGCGTGCCCCGACGGTATGGCGTTCTTCGATGCCGGTGGTGCCGTTGAAGGTCACTGAGCCATCGGTTTCAAGTCCGAGGTAGTAGAGATCGACCCCGATGTTGTGATCGCCTCCGATTTTACCCGTGGCGTAGATGCCCCAGAAGTCTGGGCCGGCATTCCAATCGTTGAAGTTGTATTTCTCGACAGGCGTGTAGCGGGTGTAGAAGGCGTCGGCGCGCCACCCGTTCATTTCGACGATGACTCGTCCGCCGTCCCATGATCGCTGGGAGTTTGCCCAGGGGAGTGTCGAAACGAGGCGTTGTTTGCCAAAGAGGAGTCCTTGGCGACCAATGCGGAGGGTGACTTTGTCGTCGGCCTCGCCGAAGGGGAGGATGATATCGGCGAATGCGTTCTGGAGATCGAGCGCATCGGCATCGAGCCCACGCACGCCACCTGCCAAATCGCGATCGGTTGAAAGTGCGCTCTCGCCTTCGATGAACACGCGGAAGTTCTCGCCGAAGTTCCAGTCGGTGTGAAGTTGGAGGCGTGAGAGTGCAAATGAATCATCCGCGGTGGTGGCCGGGGAGAACCCAAAGGATTGCCACGCTTCGGAACGAAGCCGAAGCGACCCGCCGACACTGACCCATGATGAACCATCATCGCTGAGCTTGATATGCTTGAGATCGTCCCAGTAGTCGTCCCCATTTTCTGAATCAAACCCGGACCAGTCTTCGTCAAAGCGGAGGGTCTTGAACTTGGGGTAGGTAACAGCGGGTGCGTCGCTTTGGTCTGTTTGATCCTCTGCCAAAGCCACACCGGCAGCGGAGACGAGCGTGATCGTCCCTGCAAGTGCAACAGTGGTCAGTGCTCGTCCTTCTTTTCTCTTGTCTTTTCCATTGTGCGTCATGCGTGTCATTGAAGCCTCCAGGCCTGCCAATATTGAATCCCGCACGGTACACGCCGAACACTCGGCGCTGTCACCTTGCAGGCGATGTATATTGTCTATCCCATCATTTGGGCATGTGTATTCATCGTCAAAGCAATCCGTCCTCCGTATTACGATCTTCTCGCAATGCGGTTATATCCATACATTTATGTTACCGCTGCCGATTTGTGCGCAACAGTTGAACGATTCGTCCCTGATTTTCTCCGAGAGCGTGAGGGCTTGCTGGGTCTTCTCCACAGGCAGATCGCCACGAATACGACCTCCGCCAACGCCCAGATCGCGACCCATATTTCGCCGCCGGAACCGAATCCATACGAGTGGAGCCCTGATGCCATGACATAGTTCACGCCATAGAAAGTCCAGACGATGGCGAGGAATCCAACGATCGCCGAGACGGCGAGCCCGAAATCACGAATCCATCCCACATACCGGGCATGGAGGAGGATAAAGTAAGTCAGGATCGAGATGAGCGACCATGTTTCTTTTGGATCCCATCCCCAGAATCGTCCCCATGAGTCGGCTGCCCAGACGCCCCCGAGGATGGTACCCGCGGTGAGCAAAATCACCCCGATCTGCATCATACGGTAGACCTGCACAACGATCCGCTCCGACTTCTCAGAAGGCCGGCGCAAGAGCACATCCTTGAAGAGATAGACATGGGCCAAGACCGCAGCCAGCAGCAGTGCGCCGTACGAAGCGACGATGGTGAGCACATGGACAATCAACCAGTAGTTTGAACGCAGCACCGCGGGCAGCGAGTTGGTCTGATCTTGGAGCGGAACAAGCATCGCAAAGAGAATCGAAAGCACCGATGCACTCAGACCCGCTGCGAGGTACCAGCTCCTCGGCGAGAGCAGCTGGCCGACGATCCCAAGGATCACCGCGACGATCCCCATCCAGAGCAGGGACTCGTAGGTATTGGACACCGGAGCGCGCTCGAGGATCGCCACGCGGAGCCAGAGCCCAAAGGCCTGCTCGGCCATTGCCCAGAGAATCGCCAGCGCGATGAGCACAGTGATGACCTTGGAACGAACAATCCACCGCGCAATCAACAACAGCAGCGCGAGCACAGTGGCGATGGCTGCCATCCGCCAGGGCTTGTGCGTGTTGTAGAGCAGCTCCATGTTGATCTTGGATGCAAGCGTCTGGGGGTGCTGGGTGTTGGCATTGATCGCGTTGATGAGTGTATCAACCGCCGCGTTCATATCGCCGTCGTTGAGATAGGCCTCCTGCATCGCCAGCAGCGCCCGCTGGACCTCTTCGGTGCCATGATCGGTGTGTTTGATCCCTGCCGAGGCGAATGTCTCGGTGCCTTCGATCGGAACAATGGCGATCCCCTGCCCGGTCATAAAGAACGACAGCGTCGCCATTTTGTTCTGCGCATCAATCACCGCCTGCTCGTCGCGCGATGGGCGATACTTGTTGTTGCGATCCATCTTCGTGCGGACCTCGCCCGAGAGTCGATGGAGCCCCTCGTTGAGCATCAGCTCGCCGGGCGCGAAGAACTTGGCATCGGGATCGAGCCCGAACTCGGCTTTGAGCTTCTTGCGCCCAAGTGGGATGAGCTCTTCGCGGAACATCTCGTCGGGCTTGAAGAGCAGATCGGCGATCAGGTCGATGTGATCTCTCCCTGAGTATCCCGCTGGGCCTCGCCCCTCACCCCACTGTGTGCGTCCGGTGATCGCGACGGCCACGCGTCTTGCGTAGGTGTCCATCGGCATCGTGCGTCCGCGATCCTGGATCGGAATCGATGCAAACTTGGACTTCCAGTCCTGATCCGGGCGAGGCGGTTGCGACGCTTGTGCTTGGGGGGAGATCATGGCGATCGCCATCAACGACATCAGAAGTACGCTCAGCAAACGCATGGTTTGAGCTCCTTTTCTTCTTTGAATCGAACACCTTGGGCATACCGGGGTGTCCGTGTGAATATGCCTTGGAGTAGTACATCACCAAGATCCCCAAGCAGAGGAAGATGCACCCTATGTAGGTTGCGAGCAACCCGGGGTCTTTGGTCACTTGGAAGATCGAGACATCCGAGCCGACGAATCCTGATTGATAGACCTTCCACCCTTGATACTCGAGCGGATTGTTCATCCAGATGGTCTGCTCATGCGTGTTGCCGTGCTCGTCGGTAAAGATGACATCGGACTCGTAGGCCATCGCCATGGATGATCCGGGGTAGTCCACCTTACGGAAGTCGACCAGCTCAATCGCAAAGGGAACCCGAGTCATCGAGGGGGTATAGGAAATCCCCAGAAACTCATCACCGACTTGAATCATCGAGCGTGCTCCCCACGCGAGGATCATCGGTTCATGCGAAGCGGTGCCATCGGCAGCTGTCCCATGAATCCGCACCACCAGCGCAGGCATGTTTTCTTCGCCTTGCGGCGCCTTGACGAGCTTGGTTGTGCCTCGGGCGTTGGAGAATGCTTCGAGAATGATGCACTCGCTTCCATCGCCCAGGTCGATCGTCCACGGAGCCTGCCCATCGAGCACCTGCTCGATGCGGTGTCCATCGGGCGATGCGAAGTGGGCAGTAGTCGCCGATTCATCGCGGGTAAAAACCAGCGTCGGACGATCGAGCCCGTGCCCGACATATTCGAGCACCAGCTCGGAGAAATCCTCGCCATCGACCTGTTTTTTGTTGATTGAACCTCGGAACCGATCGAAGGCAGCGTGTCGTTCGCGCGATCCATTCTCATGGACAAGTGTCACTTCAACTGCCGGGTTATCGCGTGATTCATCGCCTTCGATCATCCCCTCAGGCCCGACCATCGCGTGTTTGAAGCGTCTGATGGATTCGATGGCCCACCCGGTATCGACCACCTGCCCGACTTCTTCGAGGTCGATCAAGCCCTCCTTGTTCCGGTGTCGAAACACCGGGCGGGATTGCTGACCGATGGTTTCGGGCGACCATGCCTGCCCTTGGGGCAAGACGCGCACCTCGACCTCGTGAAGGACCGGTGGGGTTTCACCATTTTGAAGCTGCCCGATCCAGTGCCCCTCATCGCCAGCGCCAAACTTGAGCTCGATGGCGTGGAGCAGGTTCATGCCATCATTGAGGACGACTGTTTCTTGCGCCGAGTTGTCCCATCGTTCGAGCACCTCGATCTCGATGCCGTTGAGTGAGATTGTTCCTGGAGCCCGGATGATCTGCGCATCGAGTATCTCGAACTCCCCAGCGTTGTGCGTGAGTATCTGGAGCTCGTTAGTCTGCCCCCGCAGCGCATCGGCACGCATCCCTTCTTCGAGCGACATGGTACCTTCGACCTTGGTAAAGAAGGTGACGAATCCGGAGACGATGATCGTGATGAGGGCCGCGTGGACGATGATGAACCCGGTGTGTTTTTTCCGCCAGGGGTATCGCGTGACAACCGCAAGGATGAGTGTGACGCAGATCAATGCCATCAAGACAACGAACCACCACGACCCATAGACCACAATCTTGGCATGGGTTGCGTTGGTTGTTGCTTCAAGCCAAGTGCCATAGCACAGCGCAAGCGTTGCCAAAACCAAAATCGGCACCGCGAACTTGATCGAGCCGAAGAAAAGAATCGCACGCCCCAAAGGTGTTTTGTGCCAGTCATATCGAGGTTTCATGAACATCCTCCGCCACAACCTGAGTCCCCAGATGCACCGGGGATCGAGTCTGCAAGCTCACACAGCGCTTGGTAATAGGTATCCACATCGAGCCCAACAAGGGTGGCCCCGAAATGCTCGGCGTCCGCATGCGAGACAATCTCCCCATAGTTGATCGAGGGGATGTGGTACGCAATGAGCAACGGCCAGGCTTCTGGCTGATGCTCGAAATAGGGATGAATGAATAAGCAGAACCCCGCCGATGGATGATCGCCAAGGGCGATGGGCATCGCGAACTCGCCGGGCTCTAAATGCTCAGCGTCGAAGCGAATGCTCACCGGATACCGAACGAAGGTCGCATCATCGAGCATCTTGAGAATCGTCTCGGCGTCGATGTACATCCCATGCGCAAGCCGGGCGTTCATCGCTTTGTCGCCAAGGTGATCCTTGAGCGCGATCTGTGCATCTTGTTCGGTCAGATGACGAGCCATTGACAGGGTCCTTTGAGGTATTCATCCGTTGAGTGGAGACCGATTCCTCGGTCGGTCATATTCGATCAATCCTCGTTGTAACGATTCTTGAAATCCTGAGCGGCCTTCTTGCGTTTGGCCGCCTCGGCCGGGTCCATCTTGCCCAAGTACCACTTGTGATCGTCGGTATTGAGCACCTCTTCGATCTTGGCATCGAGCGCCTTGGCTGCATCGACAAGATCCTTATCACCCGAACGCAGACCATCTTCAACGAGCTCTCTCAGCTCAGGGATGAGCTTCGAGTAGAAGTTGCGAGCGATTTCGTAAGTCCCGTGCCAATGGGTGTAATCGGGCGCCATCATCGCTGCCCCGTGGCGGGCACGGCGACCTTCGTGATGCCAGAGCTCAAACCATGTGAAGTCGATCTTGTTGGCAAAAGGTACCGAGCTCTTGAGCGGCTTGGCGTACTTCATCAACTCGATCCCGGGTTTGGCAAACTTCTCGTTGTAGAGCTCGATGAGCGCATCGTACTGTACATAGAAGTTATCCACCCACTGCGTCTGGTGACAGCTCAGGCAGACATCCTTCATGTTGTCACGCCGGACCTGCCAAGGCACATTGGCGCCGGGAAGCCCCATCTTGGCGTCGGAAACTTCAGGACGGATCGAAACGGCTGGACGGTTGTTCCAGCTGATCCGCATCCCGATGTCATGGGTGACGGGCTGATTCTTGGTTTCTGACATATGGCATGTCGCACAGGTTGGCGCTGCCCAATAATCTTCACCAACAATCCATTTTTCGTTATCCATATTCATCTCATCAACCTTCGAGAAGAAGTTGATACCGTGCTTGGATTCTTCGTAGATTTCCTTTTGCGGGTGGTCAGGACCAAGGTGGCACTTGCCGCAGGTGTCCGGGTGACGGGCCTGGGCGACCGAGAAGTCGTGGCGTGTGTGACACGCATTGCACGAACCTTCCGAACCATCTGGGTTCAGACGCCCGATCCCCGAGTTGGGGTAGGTTGCCGGATCGAGCTTGCCGCCGGGGAGCACTTTGACCTCCGAGCCATGACATTGCCAGCACCCGTTGACGGCTGCTGCCGAGACACCTTCGGGGAATCCCTGCGTCACCAATCCGCTGTTGCCTTCGACAACCTCGGCGAGGACATTGTCAAGCGATCCAAGAATCCGACCGGCTTTGGAGTGATGCGACCCTGCAAACTCTTCAACTTCCTTGGAATGGCACCGGGCACAATCCTTGGGTGTGACAAGAATGGAGATCGTGAACCCTTCATGCTTGAAGGCATCCGCATCATCTCGGTCCGCCTGGTGACATTCGTAGCACCCGACATTCCCACGATAATGTTTGCTCGAACCCCACTGCTGATACAGACTCGGGTTCAACTTCTGATGGCACTCCAGACATTCACTGGACTGGCGTGACATCTCTGCCGGAGCGAAGATTTGTCCCATCGCCGATGAGGCTAAGGTACAAACTCCCGCGACCAACAACAGCTGTTTTCGTCTCATGACCGTCTCCTTTACTACAGCGATACGCTCGCCGATTCTTTCATTGCTTCCTTCGTTGCCTCTTTTGTCGCCTGCCTCTGCTTCAACTTCTTTTCCGGATCAGTGTGATACACCGTGTCCACTGTCAACTCGCCGTACAACACTGGGATCGTCACCCGAACGAGAATCGTGTAGATCAAAAGCCCGAACGCCCAGATCCCCGTGCAGACGAGAATCTCATTGAGCGTCGGGACATACTCGACGATCTCACCGAGCGGCGAGGGGATAAAGGCAGGCACAATCAACCCCATGCCCTTCTCGATCCAGATCCCAACAATCATCGCCACGCAGGCAGCATTGAGCACCCAGCGTTTTTTGCCCGCAGGCGTGAGCAAGACGATGAGCGCGAAACTGTTGAGCCCGATCGCGGTCCAGATCCAGGGCACCAAGGCCGAGTATCCGTGAAGCCCGAAGAAGAGATAACGGGCCGAAGCGGCGTGTGTCGTTCCCGTATAGAACTCGGTAAAGACCTCTGAAATCAAAAGGAACATATTGATGCCCAGCGCCACCGTGACAATCCCCTTGAGCGTCGAGATCGCCTTCTCCGAAACCGGATATCCCGTACTTGCCTTGATAACCTGAAGCGTCAAGATAATCAACGCAGGACCAGCAGCAAAGGCCGAGGCGAGGAACCGAGGGGCGATCACCGCACTATTCCAGAAGGGACGCCCACCGAGACCGGAGTAAAGAAACGCTGTCACCGTATGGATACTGATCGCCCAGACGATGGCGACGAACACGAATGGAATATAGAACTTCCGAGTTGGCCTGCGGTTGTTGTAGGCGCAGTAGATCAGGTACCCGCAGATATGCAGATTGAGCAGCAGATACCCATTGAGGGCAATCACATCCCAGGTCAGAATCGACATCGGGAAGTTAAACCGGAGAAACAAGTGATGGAACCGATCTGGACGCCCCAGGTCTGCAGTGATAAAGAGCAGGCACATGATGATCGCGACCACCGCGAGCAACTCGCCAAAGATCACAAGATTGTGCAAATCCTTGTTTTTATAGATATACACCGGGATCACCAGCATCACCGCAGCCGCAGCCACCCCGACGAGATAGGTAAAGTTGGCGATGTAGAGCGCCCACGAGACCTGATCGGTCATCCCGGTGGTGATGAGCCCCTGCACAAACTGCTTGGCGTAGGCATTGAGCCCGAAGAGCGCCACCACCGAGAGGAAGAACATCCATGTGTAGTATTTCCAGTCCCCGACGAAACTGAGCTGGAAGCACCTCCAGAGGAACCGAGGATATTCACGGAAGAGAGTTTTCGTATCGCCGCTCATGCGTCACCCCCGCTTGGAGTACCTGTGGGAACCTTTTCATTGATCGGATCGCGTTCATCGAAGTAGTAGAAGAACCTTGGCAGCGTACCCAAGTCCTGCTTGAGCACGAAGACCCGCTTGGATTCGAGAATCTTGCGTACATCCGAATCTGGATCGAGGATATTGCCGAACTTGCGAGCCCCCGTCGGACAGACCTCAAGACATGCAGGCATTTTGCCCTCGCGGGTGCGATGGAGGCAGAAGGTGCACTTCTCCATCACGCCTTTGGAACGCGGACGGTTCGAGAGGTAGCTCATGTTCGGGTTGATTTTGTCGTTCGGGATCGAAGGCTTGGAGAAGTTGAATCTTCTGGCCCAGTATGGACACGCCGCTTCGCAATACCGACACCCGATGCACCAGTCGTAGTCAATAACCGTGATCCCATCGGGCTCTTGCCAGGTCGCCTCGACCGGGCAGACCTTGACACAAGGCGGACTTGCACACTGATGGCACTGAATCGGCATGTAGTAGTGATCTTCCGAGGGCACCGTGGCGCGTTGGTAGTGGTGGTTACCTTGCTCGATATCGTTGGTGCCTCGGGGCATCTCAAGCACACGGATGTATTGGATCTCGGGGCTTCGAGACTGATTGTTCTCTGCGACACATGCGTGGACACATTTTCGACACCCGATGCACCGCGTGAGGTTGAGCGCGTAGACGAACTCCACGCCATCCATCGGCTTGATATCGCGGATGTTGGGACGAATATCGTATCGCTTCTCCACCTGAGCCGAGATACGCTCAAGGGCCTTGGCCATATCCTGCCCATCCATCTCCTTGTAGTGCTTCTGGATGAAGTTGGCGACGGTGAACTCATCGGTATCGGCCAGCTCACGCAGCGGGCTCAGCGAAGCGGCAATCGCAGCCACCGCTCCAGTCGCTGCGGTGCCTCGGCGAAGAAAGCTCCGGCGGGTCATCCCAGGGCGAGAGGCGTACTGGCGTGTTGGGCATCCATCCTCGTTCGTTGTGTTCGTCATGATGGGTAGCTGCATCAGTGGTCCCCCCCCTGCTCGGCACTGTCTGATTCGGCGTGCTCATCGAGACGCCAACGCTGAAGCGGGTTCTTGTCGTCCACCAGATCGCCATGATCTGCATAATGCTTACCCATCCGCAATGTATGAGGCCCGGGCAAGGGTGGCATTGGTTTGAAGGACGGGCTGTGCGGATCATGGCATTGCGAGCAGGTCAGCTTGGTCGCCTCGCCCAGATCGGTGTCCCAATACCCGATCGTCTTGCCGTGCGATCCTTTTTGCCAATCCCGGTAGATCGGCCCGTGGCACTGGGCGCAAAGCTGGGCGACCTGATCGAACCCGACCGTCCCCCCGCCACGGAGTGTAAGTTTTTCGCGATCCCCCTTATCGTGGCAGTTGAGGCACCCATCGTTGATCCCATGATCGAGGATGATGTTGGTGTGCTGGGTCAGCTCACGATACTCGGGGCGTGTATTTTCAAAGAGCCCATGGCAATCGTTGCAGCGCTGGTCGTAAGTCCCGATATTCACCATCGGAGGGTCGGCCAGCGCAACACGAAAGGCACCAGGCATGATCTGCTCGGCACGAACTGGGGGTTGCTCGGTCAACGGAATCTCAACCGATGACTTTCCCAACAGGAAGACGCTCGCGAGAATCAAAAAGCCGACCCCCACAAAGTATCCCGCAACCGGCGACCTGCTTGCTGATGCATCTGATTTGGCCATCGTGGATAAACCTCCAAAATTGAGCCCGGAAGACCTATTCCGGATACCTTTATCGCCATTATACTTCTAGTCCGACGAGAATTTCTACTGTTTAGGGATAAATATATCGGATTATTCGCAAATTCTTGTTGAATCAGAATGTTTTTTCGACCTCCGAGGAAACGGGGGATAACGCCGAGAATTCCGAACGGTGCTTCAAAGTCTTCCGGGCACTACCCTTACCAGACATCACGCCCCTCCAAGCGGACAACTCATTGAGCCGGAGAAAGAATCGGCATCCAATCCCTGCTTCGCAGGAGCTAACATCAGCAGCGTAACAGAAAATGAATCGAGGTGTTCAAGTTGGACTTGTGGAATGTGCTCTTAGATATCCTGATTCTCCTCCTCGCAGCCTTGGTGCTCGGGGCCCTCTGTGAACGCCTTCGCCAAAGCCCGATTCTCGGGTACCTTGCTGCGGGGACGCTGCTGGGCCCCAACGCCCTCTCGTTTGTCTCCAATACCTCGCAAGTGAGCGACATCGCCGAGCTCGGCGTGGCGCTGCTGCTCTTTACGATCGGGCTCGAGTTTTCATGGTCGAGGCTGCGCAAACTCGGTCCGGCAGCACTCGGAGGCGGAAGCGCCCAAGTCCTCGTCACGCTGGGGATCGGCGCAGGGGTCGCCATGCTCTTTGGGATGTCGTTGCACTCGGCGATCGCGATCGGCGCGTTGGTCGCGCTGAGCAGCACCGCCTGCGTGCTTCGGCTTTTGGTCTCGCGGGCGGAGATCGAAAGCAACCACGGGCGCCACGCCTTGGGCATCTTGTTGATGCAGGACATCGCGGTGGTGCCTTTGGTGCTTTTGGTAACGGTGCTGGGCGAGCAGGGGTCGATCGAACAAGTCGGCGTTGATATTTTCAAATCACTCTTTTGGGCGGTTATTCTGATCGCGATTCTGTACATCGCCCTCAAATGGGTGGTCCCGCGTGTGCTTGAGTTCGAGTCGCTTCACCGCAATCGGGACTTGCCGATTCTGCTTGCGATTGTGACGGGGCTCGGATCGGCATGGGGATCGCACCAGCTGGGGCTTTCGCCGGCGCTGGGCGCGTTTATCGCGGGCATGATCTTGGCGGAATCGCCGTTTGCCACGCAGATTCGTGCCGATATCGGGTCGATCCGCACGCTGTTGGTCACCTTGTTCTTCAGCTCGATCGGTATGCTCGGCGACCCGGCGTGGTTCGCCAATCACCTCCCCGCGGTGCTCACCCTGGTCGCTGCGATTGTCGTGGGCAAGGCGCTGATTATCTGGGTGATTCTTCGCACCTTCCGGCTTACCCACACCAATGCGCTCGCAGCCGGGATCTGCCTGGGACAGGTCGGGGAGTTCTCGTTTGTGCTCGCAGCGGTCGGACGAGGGACGGTGATTAGCGAAGAGCTCTTCACGCTCATCATCTCGGCGACGATCACCACGCTCTTCCTCACGCCTTACTTGGTCGCATTGGCGCCTCGGCTCTCGGTCTTCATCGTCGAGTTCCTGGGCAAACTCAAGCTGATTGACCCTGGGCTGACGCGTGCCGATGACCAGGTTTCTCCGATTGAGAACCACATCATCATCATCGGGTTTGGGCCTGCGGGTCAGGTGGTCGGGCAATCGCTGAGCCAGATCGCCGAGCGTGTTTCGGTGATTGATCTCAACCCGAGCACGCCGGGGCTCTCGCGTCAGCTTGGATTGAAGGGAACGATCGGTGATGCGACGCAGGCCGATGTGCTCGAACACGCCGGTGTCACCTCGGCAGCGGCAATCATCGTCACCGTCCCCGACCCGGCAGCTGCCTGCGCGATCGTCGAGCTGGTGCGCTCGCTGGCACCCGATGTCCACATCATCGCCCGCGCTCGGTATCACCGATATTTCGAGGACATACGCGCTGGCGGAGCCCATGAAGTCATCGACGAGGAACAACTCGTCGGCATCCGCCTGGCTGCTCGATTGCGAAAAAAGATACGATCGGATGAACACATCGCTGCTGCCGAGTGAGTTCAGCAGCTTGCAGCCTCTACCCCGATAAGCTCGGTCGCAAGCGACGCGATCGCCCGCGTGAGCACCTGGATTGAGCTTTGATACTCTTCGAGATGCAGGTGCTCGTTGGGGGTGTGATCGAGGCTGCTGTCGCCGGGGCCATAGGCGGCGATGGGGCATTGCCAGATCGGCGCGACGACATTGAGATCGGCGGTGCCGGTCTTGAGCTTGGGGCGAGGCGTGAACCCGAGCGATCGGATGGCGGAGGAAAGTGCGCGAACAACAGGGTCGTTGCGCGTGGTCGCGTGGGCATGCTCGGCCCCGGAGAACTCGATCGTGATGCGCTCGGCGGGCAACGATTCAAGCAGCGCAATAAGCTCATCAGGGCCCATCGTCGGCGGGAGCCGAAACCCGGTTTCAAGGATCGCCCGCTGCGTGAGCCCGTCGCATGACGAGCTCATCCGCTCGATGCTCGCCTGGATTTGATCGAACCCGCGGGTTGGACGAGCGTTGAACGCATCGACATGCCGCTGCACCGCGCCCCACCATGCGATGAGCTCGTCGCTGGCCGACGGGTCTTTGCCTGCGGAATGGGTGTTCGGGCATGAGGCGACCGCTCTGGCGAGGAGTCGTCCTTTGTATCCCAGGGTCACGCCTTGGGCGCTGCTGGGTTCGGCGATGATGCAGGCGTCGGGTCGCCATTGCTCAACGAGATGGCGAGCACCGATCGAGCCCGCAGCTTCCTCCCCCACTGCCCCGGCAATCGTCAATCGAACGCCACTGGGCAACTCTGCGCGCGACGCGGCGATGAGCATCGCGGCGAGCGGGCCTTTGGCATCGACCGCGCCTCGACCGTGCAGGATGCCGGCGTCGATGCGGACGGGGATGTCGCCGGGGACGGTGTCGATGTGTCCGAGCAGGACGATATGAATATCGGCATCATCCGCCGATGCGCCGCGATGGGCGATGGCGTTGCCGACCTGGTCAATCTCAGTGTCGAATCCAAATGAATCTGCATGGCGCACAAAGACCGCAGCTGCGGGTTGTTCGCTGCCTGAGAAACTCTGGGCGCTGACCAGATCGAACAAAAACTGGACTTCTTGGTTCATGGCGCGACTCCCTGCACAAAGGTTGTTCCTGCACCGTTGCGGGCCCGTTCGATGGGGCGAATGCCACCGGCCGAGCCGATGGTGACGCGGGGGACGCCGCCGATGATGGCCTCTTGGGCAGCGAGCACCTTGTTCTTCATCCGCCCCTTGGCAGCACCTTGTGCATCTTCGAGCGTGGAATGCTCGACGGTTTCAATCAATGAATCGGGATCAGTATGATCGCGCAGCAAGCCCGCAACATTGGAAAGCAGCAAGAGTTCATCGGCCCGCAATGCCCGTGCCGTCGCCGAGGCGGCCCGATCGGCATCGACATTGATCGCGATGCCCTCGGGCGTGATCGCCGGCGGCGTCAACACCGGCATACGCCCGGCATCAAGGAGCAGATTGAGAAAATCAGCATCGACCGATTCGACCCTGCCCGAGAGGTCATCGCGGATGATGATCGTGCGCCCGTCTTCGACCGCGCGGATGGCCGACTTGCGCGAGCCGATCCAGATGCCCGCGTCGATCCCCGAGAGTCCGATCGCATCGACGCCTGCGCTTCGGAGGTGTTCGACGATGGTCTTGTTGACCTTGCCGCAGTAGATCATCTTGAAGATGTCGAGGGTCTGCCGATCGGTTCGTCGGGATTGATTGCCGCTGGGGCTGATGATGGTCCGGGTCGGATGCCCGAGTGCGTCGGCGAGTTGATTGGTTTCGTGCGATCCACCGTGCACAAGCACAACACGGCTGCCGGCATTGGTAAGCTCGGCGATTTCGGCGGTGAGGGCAGTCGGGTCGATGCCCTCGCCGCCTCCGACCTTGATGACGATGGTGTGGGGGGTGTGGGTAGTGGTCATTGAAATATCCTTATGCGGGGTGGAGTCCGGGGAAGGTGAGCCCGGCGGTTTCGTTGAAGCCCAGTGCAATGTTCATGGATTGGACCGCCGAGCCGGCTGCGCCTTTGACGAGGTTGTCGATGGCGCACAGGGCGATGATTCGGCCCGATCGTTCGTCGATCGCAAACCCGACATCGGCGTGGTTTGACCCGACGACGATGCGCGGATCGGGAAACCGATTAGGCCCAGAACGATCGGCGACGATGCGAACGAAGGGTTCGTTGGTATAGGCCTGGCGATAGAGTTTCCAGAGGTCTTTGGTTTCGAGGCGCTCGGTGGGTTCGATGTGGGCGGTGCAGAGCACGCCTCGCACCATGTCGATGGCGGTGATGGTGGCGTCGAGGTCGAACTGGCCGAGTGATTGGAAGACTTCGGCGAGATGGCGATGCCCCGCTGGCGAGTAGGTTCTCGCCGTCCGAGCGCGGACAGGATGGTGCGAACCTGCGCTGGACTCGGCCCCGGCTTCGGATGAGCCGACCTTGAGATCAGCAATCGCCCGCTTGATCAGCCCGGCCCGTGCCAGTGGCAGCAGCGCGAGGGTCATCGCGGTGGCGTTGCATCCGACGCCTGAGATCAAACTTGCATCATTGAGTTGATCGCGGGCGATTTCGGGGAGCCCGTAGGTCGCCTCGGCGAGGGTTTCAGGTGATGGGTGGGACTCGCCATACCACGATTGATAGTTGCCGGCATCGCGCAGCCGAAAGTCGGCGGAGAGGTCGATGACCAACGGGGCGAGCGCTCGCCAACGATCAATCTCGCCCGCAGCCTTGCCATGAGGCATGCACAGAAAGAGCACATCGCAGGGCTCGATCTCGTCGGGCGTGCAATACAACACATCGACATGCCCGCGCAGGTTTGGATGCGAACGATGGATCGGCTGACCCTTGAGCCTGCGCGACGAGACCTGGGCGATCTGGGTCTGCGGGTGCATATGCAGCAGACGCAGGAGTTCGCCTCCGGTGTAGCCTGAGCCGCCGACGATGGAGATGCGAGTCGTCATACCAAAATCTCCGATTCAACTCGTGCCTCTTCAGCGATCCGCACCACATGGCGGGCGACAAGTTCGGGGATATTGACGCCTGTGGTCTCGGTCGAGTTGCGAAACTCCATCGAATGATTGAGCTCGTTGACCAACAACCCACGATCAGGACATTCGAGCAGATCGACCGCCACGATGTCGCCCCCCGTCGCAGCTGCTGCGTTGATCGAGATTTCCCGAAGCTCATCGGTGATCTCCATGCCTTGCGCTGTTGCGCCGCGGGCGGTGTTGGTCACCCAGTGCGCGCTCGATCGCATAATCGCTGCGATGGGCTCGCCGCCAACCACGAACACGCGAATATCTCGGTCTGGCTTGTCGATGTGTTCCTGGATGTAGAACACACCTTGTTGCACAGAGCCGAGTATCTCGCGGTGTTCGAGGATCGCTTCGGCTGCGTCTCGATCGTTGATCCGGGCGACGAGCCTTCCCCACGACCCAACCGTTGGCTTGATGACCGCTGGGTATCCGATCGCTTCGATCGCTTCGAGCCCGGACTGGGCATTGGTCGCAACACGAATCGCAGGCGTGGGCACACCCGCCCGAACAAGCGCCAGCGTGGTAGCGAGCTTGTCAGCACAAATCTCGATCGCACCGAGCGGGTTGATGCACCGGATGCCGAAGTGTTCGAGCATCGCGACCGAAGTCAGCGTGTTGGTCAGGCTCACCGAGCGATCAATGACGGCATCGTAATCTTCCCACTGGCCCCCTCCCTCACCGGGGACCAGTGGGTTGAAAACGATTGTCCGCAGATCAATCGGCGTGCAGTTCACGCCGAGGTGCTCGAAGGCATCAAGGAGCATCCGCTCTTCGGTGCGCAATCGGGTATAGGTCATGGCGATGTGCATGGTGTGGTCCTTTTTGGGGGTATTTCACGAGAAAAACAGGCTTATTCGCCCCAGTCTTCTTCGACTTCGGGCGCGAGTTCAAGGGTGATGGGATCGGCGCAGATCACTTCGAGCTCGGCGGTGCAGTCGGTGCAGTTGGCGATCTCGCCGTTGAGTGGCGAGCGGTCGAAGACGACCGCTGCGTCACATTCGGGGCAAGTTGCTTCGATGGTTTCGGCTTGGGTTGTTGTTTGGTTCATGATTGATTCTCCTGATTGGTTTGGAACGAGTTTGTAAAACGGACATACAGAAAAACACCCCTGATTCTGCGTCAGGGGTGCGTTTGTTCTTGGGCTTGGTTGTTGAACTTACTTAGCTCATACACACCTCGACCAACATCGCAACCCAGACGCGTTTGGCGTCTTTGGCTTTCGATTTGGTCGATTTCATGTTGGTGTGGAACTGGTTCATAGCGGGTGAGTGTATTCAGTATCGGGTATTTGTCAAATCTGCTCCTTCTATTTCTGAATGAATTGCTCTTTTCTTGATTCTTCTCCCCGAATGTTGTGTTTGAATCCTGAGATGAAAACTTGAATCCTCCATCATTTCAACCCGATTGCCTAAAATGAATCAGCATGAAGAAGCCAGGATTCCGCATCACGCTCCAGAAACCAAATCGCCTCGATCGGCCTTGGCATCCTGCGCTATACCTCGCAAAGTGGCTTGTTCTGGGCGGAATCATGGCAACGAGCGTCAGCTGCTCAGAGCGCGATCATCAGGACCGCGTGGTCGTCTTTGCTGCCTCTTCACTGGCCCAGGCACTTGGATTGATCGAAACCGAGTTTGAAACCCTTCATCCTGCGATTGATCTCGAGTTGATCTTCGCGGGCTCCAACACCCTGGCGATGCAGATCAACGCTGGCGCACCCGCCGATCTCTTTCTCTCAGCGGATGACGAGCAGATGCAGCGCGTCGAAGGGTTTGCTCTTCCAAGCGTGCTCGTCGAAAATCAGCTCGTCGCGATTGTGCCTTCTGGATCACCCGCGAGCACCATCGCCGACGCCATCGAGCGTGCGTCGCGGATTATTGTCGCCCAAGGCGATGTCCCCGCGGGGCGCTACACACGCCGGGCGCTCGATGAGCTCGGCGTCTGGGAAACAGCCGAGCCCAAGATCGTCTCCTATGAGCATGCAGCCCAAGGCGTCCTGAGCAAGGTCGCGTTTGGACAGGGCGACCTTGGGTTTGTCTATCGCACAGATGCCCTAGGAGCCGAGGATAAAGTCCGCATGATCGAGTTCCCGCCGGGCATCTCGGTCAAGACCCAGACCTGGATCGCCCAAAGAGCCAACACACTCGATGCGCAATCGCCCCGATCGCTCGTAGCCGATTTCATCACCAGCTCATCCCAATCCCAGGCGATCTTTGCGAACCTGGGCTTTGTCACCCGGGAAGCATCCCCATGACACGATCCGGCGAACGCCTGACCAACACGGTGTTGTACACGCTGGCTGCGATTGGATTGCTCTTCTTTGTCGTCCCGGTGGTCTCGTTGCTCTTCGAGATGCCCTGGAGCCGAGTCTCGGAAATCATCACCCAACGAGCAATATGGGATGCGCTGCGCATCTCACTGATCGTTTCACTCAGTGCTGTCGCCCTCTCACTCGTCTATGGGTTCCCGATCGCATGGGTGATGACGCGGTGTTCGTCTCGGTGGACACGCCTCATCCGGATCGTGGTGCTGATGCCGATGGTGCTGCCTCCGATTGTCGGCGGCGTCGCGCTGCTCTCGGCCTTGGGTGCCAACTCGCCGATCGGGCGTTTGCTCGATCTCGTCGGGGTTCGGCTGCCGTTCTCGATGGCCGGGGCGATCCTGGCGGTGACCTTTGTAAGCAGCCCGTTCATGATTATCACGCTCGAATCAGGGATGCGGAGTCTCGATCGGCGATTGGAACACGCTGGCGAGGTGCTCGGCGCGTCGCGCGCGATGGTGATCCGGAAGATTATCCTCCCAGGACTGCGCCCGGCGATCGTTGGGGGGGCAGCGTTGACCTGGGCACGGGCGCTGGGCGAGTTCGGCGCAACAATCGCATTCGCAGGCAACCGCCCAGGACACACACAGACACTCCCGCTGGCGATCTATCAGGCGCTCCAGAGCGACATGGATCGGGCATTGTTGATCTCGGCCCAGTTGATTCTCATGACCGTGTGCCTGATGATCTTTGTACGATCGAAAGGGATCAACGATGAATAATCACCCCAAAGAAGACCAGGCATCACACCTGACGCACCTCAATGAGCACGGGCACGCCTCGATGGTCGATGTCTCGGACAAACCCATCACCGCGCGCGGCGCGATCGCCCAAGGACGCGTGCAGATCAGCCAACAGCTCGCCGACCGGATCAACGCCAACGATCTCGCCAAGGGCAACCTGATCGATGTCGCCCGGCTCGCTGGGATCATGGGTGCCAAGAAAACCGGCGAGCTGATTCCCCTGTGCCATCCACTCGGGCTCGATTCGGTCTCGGTCGAGATCGAACTCAAAGGCACCACCATGCACATCCAGGCCCAGGCCAAGTGCTCAGGACGCACCGGCATCGAGATGGAAGCGCTCACCGCGGTCAGCATCGCCGCGTTGACCATCGTCGATATGGGCAAAGCGATCGACAAAGCAATGGTCATCGAAGGCATCGAGCTCATCGAAAAATGGGGCGGGCGATCCGGGCACTTCAAAGCTGGAGCATCCCAATGACCGCACCAGCGTTCCGATGCGCGGTGCTCACGATTTCGGATCGTGCTTCACGCAGCGAGTACGAAGACAAATCCGGGCCCGCGCTGGTTGCCTTTGTGCAAGACTCACTGGCTAGCCAAGTCATCGCCTCGGCGTGCATCCCCGATGTGAAAGACCAGATCGTCGAGCAGCTCGAACAATGGATCAACCAGTCCCCCGCCATCGACCTGATCCTCACCACCGGCGGCACAGGACTCTCGCCACGCGATCACACCCCCGAAGCTGCGATGCAGGTGATTGATCGCCCGCACCCCGGGCTCCTCGAACTCGCCCGCTCGAAAACCGCCGAGATCACCGAGCTGGCCTATCTTTCGAGAGGCGTCGCCGGGGCTGCGAAAAACTCGCTCATCATCACCCTGCCGGGTTCGCCCAAGGGTGCCATCGAACAGATCGAAGCGATCGAACCCATCTTGACCCACGCCCTCAAAGCACTCCGAGGCGATGACAACCTGCACTAACTACTCACGCAGATCGGCAAGATCATCCGGACGATTGGCATTGCGAAGGGCCGACGAAGCAACGGACACATGCGCGATCTGGGCTTGATCGAGCACCATGCCGAGCTTGAGTTTGTCTTGGGCGATGGATTGCTCGAACATCGGCAGGCACCGGGCGCGGTAGAGCCCAATCGTCGGATGACGCTGGCCATCGTAAGCGATGCAGCCCAACGCATCGGGGCGCTCGATCGACGCAGCGACGATGGCGATGATGGTCTCTTGATCGATCGAGATCAGATCGCCAGCACAGACGAAAATATCCGATCGGGCATGCTCGAGCGCAGCGCAGACCCCACCGACCGGGCCAAGACCGGGATACGGATCATCAATCACCGCATCGCCAAGCTCGGCGACGAGCGGATCACATTGCCCAACGATGGCGACCCGATCGCCAAAGACCCCTCGCAGCGCATTGATCGGGATCGTGACCATCGGCTCGCCTGCGATCGGCTCGATGAGTTTGTCGCGCCCAAATCGTGAAGATCGCCCGCCAACAAGCACAACGGGTTGAATGTGATCTAGAATGGACTGAGCAATGATCCGAGGCATACCCAATCATTGCCCTGTGGAGCGCCTATGGACGAAAAGGATGAAAAAGATCCAATCTCTCGCCGAGAAATGATGCGAAAAAAGCTCGGGCTCGGGCTTGCGCAATCCATAGGCTATGCACTCGGACAAGCCCACGGCGTCCGCAGGCACATCGAGAAAACCATCCGCGATCCAATCCCGCCGACACCCCCCGCGCCCCCCGCACCTGAGTTCACAGCCTTTCTTCGTCCGCCGGGCGCGATTGATGAAATCTCGTTCGCTGCCCAATGCACCAAATGCAACGCCTGCATCGAGGCCTGCCCGCCCAAGACCCTCGTGCCTTTGACCGGCGTATTTGGCAAGGCCTTTGGGACGCCTGTGATTGATCCGAATCTTGGCGGGTGCACGATGTGCCAAGATCGCCCGTGCGCCAAGGCGTGCGTTGAGGCGGGCGTGGACATCATCGACGCGCTGCTGCCGATGAACATGGGACACGCCACGATCCATCGCAGCGCATGCCGATCACACTTTGGCGAAGAGTGCACGCTGTGCATTGATGTGTGCCCGATCGAGGGCGCCATCGCACACGATTGGCGCAAAATCCCGGCGGTCGATCAGGACATCTGCACCGGGTGCGGCATCTGTGTCAACACCTGCCCCGTCGAACCCAGCGCGATCTCGATTGTCCCGCTTACCAATCGCCCACCAAAGCCCGTTCATCCAGACCACGACCAGAACGCCCAAGGCCCTTCGCCCGATTGACCGGGCGCGAGTTCGACGAACCCATCGGACAAGGCCGAAGCGGGGACATCGCCCGAGCCTTTGGACGCGATGAGTTCGATGCTGTCTTCGCTGACGATCCGAGCGAGCCGACTCCACCACAGCCCGAGCGATTTGTCGTCGCTGTTGGCGATCTTCATCATCCGAGGCGTCTGGATCGGTGCGTGCACCCCGGCGCGAACAGCCAGCGCCGGGATCATCAGCCGATGGGCCGTCACCATAACCGAAACCGGGTTGCCTGGCAGCCCAAAGATCGGTTTGCCATCGAGCACGGCCCCGAGCGCGGGCTTGCCGGGGCGCTGGGGGAGTTTGTGGAAGATGGTCTGCGCGCCGATCGCTTCGATAATTTCGGGGACATGATCGTGATCGCCCATCGAGACGCCGCCGGTGAAGACGAGGGCATCGCAGGACTCAAGAAGCTCTTGAGCAGCCGACTTGATCCCTTCGATGGTATCGCGGGCGTGGATATGCGATTCGATTTTGATCCAGCGATACTGATCGCACAAAGCGATGATTGCCGGGGCGTTGGAATCTCGAAGCTGCCATTGATCCGGGGTTTGGTGCGGCGGGACGACTTCGTTGCCGGTGGTGATGATGCCGACCCGAACTTGCCTGCGAACACTCGGCCTGTCGATGCCAAACCCGGTGAGCATGCCCATCATCGGCGCGGTGATGATGCGCCCGGCGCACGCGATGCTCGTCCCGGCGGGCATGTTCTCGCCGACCCGGCGGATATTGGCGCCGGGCTTGAGCGACTGGATCAGTTGCGCATCGAGCTCGATCGACTGGGCATGCTCAAAAATATCTTCGCGTTTGATGATGATCTCGGCGCCTTGGGGCACCGGCGCGCCGGTGACGATCTGCAATGCCTTGCCGATGGGCATGTCCTGAGGCTCTCGCCCGATCTGAATCTCGCCTGCGATTTCAATGGTGCCAGCAACGCAATCGGCCATGCGCAGCGCGTACCCATCCATCGCGCTGACATCGCACGACGGGCTTGGGCGATCGCTCAATACATCGCTCGCCATCACGCGCCCCATCGCGCAGCTCCATGCGACGGGCTCGGCCTCAACCGGATTGATCTGCGCAGTAAGGGCCGACAGCGCTAAAGCGGGCGAGTCGAACGCGAACTGGGAATGCTTTGACCCAGAGCAGCACGACATGATTAGCCTTGCTTCTGCGTCACATCACGCACCCAAGACAAGTTCCGCATCATCGACGGGAACCCGATCGTAGGCGTGCCGAGCATGGCGACATGCTCAAGCTCTTGGGGTGTGCATCCCGCCTGGAGGGCCTTGCGTGTGTGTGAATGGGCGGCACCTTCGAGTCCGGCAGCCATCGAGGTCGCCAGTTTGATCATCGCCACAGTTTTCTCATCGAGCGGCCCGGCAGCTTTGCACGCATCACCCAAAGCTTCGTACGAACCGACCAGATCAGGGAAGCGTTCTTTCATCTCCAGGTATGGCTTGGGGATCGACATGGGGTTCCTTTCTCTCCGATGCTACCCACCAATCGCGGACATCGGGCGATCGGGCTGTTGATAGTCTTCGTCATGAATACGATGCCCAGCTTGTTTGCGCAGCGTAATGGCAACCAAGGCTTTGGCAATCATACGATCACTCGCATCGCTTCGCAAGAGTGAGCGGATATCCCACTCGGCGGTCGAGAACAGGCAGGGCATCACGCGTCCCTCAGCTGTCACCCGCAGGCGCGAGCACGCATTGCAAAACGGGCGCGTCACCGTCGCGATCACGCCGATCCGCCCTGGCGATCCATCGGCGAACCGGTATCCGGTCGCGGGGGCATGTGGGCGCGGGCGTCCGATCGGGATCAGCTCATGCTTGGCATTGATCGCCTCGATCATCTCGTCGGCAGCGAAGACCTTGTCCATCTCCCACCGCTTGCCCGAATCCAGAGGCATGTACTCAATCAGCCGAATGTCAACACCCATCGTCCGCGCCAGATCCGCCAGCTCGGGGAGCTCATCGTCGTTGAACCCCTTGATAATCACCGCGTTGATCTTGACGGGATTGAGCCCGACCTCTTTGGCCCATTGCACGGTCTGCAGCACACGGGCCACCGTTGTGCTTGATCGCGTAATATGCGCAAAGCGATCTTCGCGCACCGAGTCAAGCGACACCGTAATCCGATCGAGCCCGCTGTCTTTGAGTTCTTGGAGATCAGACCTGGTCGAGAGCGACCCGTTGGTCGTCAGAGCGATGTCTTCGAGATCGAGTGCTCGCAGATCGTGGATCAACGCTGAGAGTGTCGGATGCACCATCGGCTCGCCGCCGGTGAGTCGGATCCTTCGCACGCCCATCTTCGAGGCGATCCGGACAAGCCGAACGATCTCCGAATCGGTCAGCAACTCGACCTTGCGTTTGAACCGCACATCCTCATCCATGCAGTATCGGCACCGGAAGTTGCACCGGTCAGTGACACAGATCCGCAGATCGCGGATCACCCGCCCGTAGGTATCGACGAGCTCGTTGCCCAGATCATCGCCGACCGATGCCAGCAGCGCCGGGTTGAGTGTGCGCACATCGGGCCCGGTCGTCTGGGCCTTGTTGGCAAGCACGGGGAGCGATGTCATCATGCAACAATCCTATCACAAAGCAACCCTACACAACACCCTCGCCCCCCGCACACCCCATCGCATGACAACGAGTCAGGCACCGCTCCGGAGAAAGGCGTTGCCCGCGACTCGTTCTCACGCATCTGGATGATTGCCCCGGTACTCACAAGGCAAGCCTTACCGATCAAGCGGGTCATCGAAATCAAGATCAACCTCAGGCCAGGGCGAAGTCTCATCGCTGCGCACCTGCACATGACACGATCGACACTTCGAAACAAGCGCAATCCGAGGCAACCCCTTGTGCTTGACGATCGGTGCCCCACGGGTGCCGTCCTCGTGGCACATCATGCAGTTACTCTTGCCCCACGCCTGCTCGTGCTTGTCGTTGTTGGGCATCATCGGCGGGAATGCCCACGATGCGAATCCCGTCACGGGATCAAACTCGGGGACATCAGTCACATAGTTGGCCTCGCCGGGGATCAGGACATGGCATGATCGGCACTTGGATTCAAAGGCGATCTCAGGGAGCCCCACATGACGAATCATCGGCGCATCCTCGACCCCCGTCTCATGACAGTTGAGGCAATCATTGACAAACCAGGCATCCTGGTGCCACGCTCGATCAGGGATCGTCGGCGGGAAGGCAGCCAGTGCGAATCCGGTCTCGGGATCAAGCTCGATATCGGATTTACCCACCACCACCGTCGGACGATCATCATCGGCATAGTCGGGGACCGTTGGGATCGCTGCAGCGGTGGATTCGGTGTATCCCGGTTCAAGGGCAATCCACCCGGCCAAAGCCGCGACTGAACCGAAAGAGAGCGGGATGAGAATATATTGCAGTTTCATATCACACTCCTTTCACTTAGACCTTTTCGAGTTTCACAGCACACATCTTGAACTCAGGCTGCTTCGAACCCGGGTCAAACGCATCAATACACACGAAGTTAATCAACGAGTCCTTGTCCTCCCAGTGCATGGGCACAAAGACCATGCCGGGCTGAGGCATATCCACCACCCGGGCGCGAATCTTCGCCTCGCCTCGGCGTGAGGTGATCTTGACCATATCGCCCGATCGAATCCCCATCTCACGAGCATCCTTAGGGTTGATCTCCATGAAGCAATGCGGATACGCCCTGCGGAGCTCCTCCGCCTTCATCGTCATCGTCCCGGTGTGCCAGTGCTCCATCACGCGACCCGTCGAGAGCACGAATGGATACTCCTTATCGGCAGGCTCGGCCGGGCCAAGCGCTGGACGGAGCCAGACAACCGCCCGATCGTCGGGAGCTGTATAAAACTTGGTTTCGCCCGGGAACAAGGTATCGTCGGCATACTTCCCGCGATCGAGCGTCGGATCGTCACCCTTGACAAATCGACGGGCGGTCCCAGGATGATCTTCTGTCGGACATGGCCAGCGCAGCCCCCGTTCTTTGCGGAGCCGCTCGCGGGTGATGCCCATGAAGTCATAAGGCGTGTCCTTCGACGCCAACCGAATCTCGTCCCAGATGTCGTCTGTGGTCTTGAACTTGCCCTTGATGTACCCCTTCTTGACCACGCCCTTGTCTTCAAGCCGACCGGCAAAGTCGAGCATGATGTCAAAGTCCGAGCGGGCCTCTCCAGGAGGGCTCTTGATCTGTGGGTGAAGCTGGTATCGCCGTTCGGACATCCCGAAGACGCCGGTCTTTTCTGACCACATCGCAGCAGGAAGCACCAAATCCGCCAACTCGGTCGTCCGTGTCGGGAAGATATCGAGCGCGACAATAAATGGCTTATCCTTACGATCCTTGCCAATCGCATCGCGTACCGGATGCAGATTGGGCATCGACTGACCAGGATTGGTCGTGAGCATGATCATCGCCTTGATCTTGTTCTCGCCCAATGCCCGGAACATCGCCACAGTATGAAGCCCGGGTTTAGGCTTGATGGTCCCGGGTTTCGAGCCCCAGAACTTCTCGAAGAACTTGCGGTCTTCCTCCTTCTTTACAGACCGCCCATAAGGAAGAAGATGGCAAAGCGTACCCGTATCACGGACGCCGCCGCAGGCATTGGGCTGCCCGGTCATCGAGAACGGCGAAGCCCCGGGCTTGCCGATGTTGCCGGTAATCAGATGCAGGTTGTGCATCAGATTGTTCACCCAGACCCCTCGGGTACGCTGATTGAGCCCCATCGTCCAGATCGAAAGCGTTGGCCCATACGAGAAGAGCTTGGCAGCCTCTTCGATATCCTTGGCGGGGACACCCGTGGTCATCTCGGTGCGTTCGGGCGTGAAGTCTTTGAGGAAATCAACATACCCATCGAATCCGACATTGATCGGCTTGCCATCCCTGACCATCTTAAACTGACAGTTCTTCTCGATAAAGGCCTTGTCGTGCTTCCCATCACGGATGATGCAATGGGCCATCGAATGCAAGACCGCCAGGTCATACCCGGGAACTGGGGCAAGATGCACCCGCGAGACCGATACGATCGGATTCTTGCGTGGATCGAGCGCGATGATATTGAGTCTTCGGTTTTGCTGTTTGGCTGCGAGAATCTGATCGAAGATCACCGGATGACACTCAGCGGTGTTCGACCCAATAAGGAAAATCGTATTGGCCTCCCAGATATCGTCATAGCACCCCATCGGTTCATCTTTGCCAAAGGTCGTGACATACCCCCCCACCGCCGATGCCATGCACAGGCGTGGGTTGCCTTCGACATTGTTGGTCCCGATCCCGCCCTTGAAGAGTCGGTTACAGAGGTAGCTCTCCTCGGTCATTGCCTGCCCTGAGCCGTAGTAGGCAACGGAGTCCGGCCCGTGCTTTTTGATGGCCTTGGCAAACTTGTCCGCCATGAGCTCCATCGCGTCGTCCCAACTGATGGGGACGAACTTGCCATCCTTGCGCACCATCGGGGTCGTGAGTCGATCTTTGGAATGGACAATCTTGGGAAGGAAGAGCGATTTGGCGCAGACGAGCCCTTTGGTCGTTGGATGCTCTGGGTCGCCACGCATCGCGACGATCTGATCATCCTTGTGTCCGATCATCACCCCGCACCCTGTACCGCAGAATCGGCAAACAGATTTGGTCCATTGGACTTGCTGCTCGGCAGCAGCATGCCCCGCCCCTTTGGATTCGCCCGCAGCGACCCCGGTACTTCCGACAGCCACCGTCGCCACGCTTGCCATGGCCGATGCTTTGATGAAGTCTCGTCGAGAGTTATCCATTTCTTGCTCCCTTTCTAGGCAATTGCCGACGCCTCGTGCCTCGGCATCATCGCCTGGATTCAGTCCTGTTCCTGTTCGTCTTCCGTATTGACATACACCGGCCATACCCCCAGCACCCCGGGGATCATCCGTATCGTCTTTGAAACCATGGCATGGGCCTGATCGAGCGAATCCGCTTCGACCAGAATCCCCACTTTGTCGGGGTCATCAATCTCGAAGGTGCTGACGCCGACAAGCTCGTCGATCAGCTTGTGACACGAGGAGGTTTGCTCCGAATCGACCCTTGCAAAGGCACCAACTATGGCCATTGTAAATCTCCAGCTTTCAAACAAATCAATCAGGACATGCTAGTCCCGTTTTTCTTGTATCGCAAGAGCCATGCCCGTTTATTTGTATTTTTTGATCTTTTGTCCGATTTCGCAATAATCTTGCCTGCCTGGCACAACCCCGACCCATAACTACTTGGCACACTTCCAGATCGGAACATCTTGCTTGAGTCGATCAATAAACTCATCCATCGCCCCAAGCCCCTCCTTACGGTGCGCCGATTCGATCACAAGCCGAAATGAGCAGGCAAAGTTGGGGACAAACCCCGTCGAGTGCTCGATATCCATCGAAAGAAGCCCATATTTCTCGACAAGTTCCCGTCCAATCCGTTCGAGCTGTTGCTCGGCCATGGGGCGATAGGCCTCGTATTCGAGCCCCGTGATCGCTTGCCCATCTTCATCGGGACGCACCACCCCATCGAACACAATCCGGGCCCCACACCCGGGGGTAAAGGAGGTTTGAATCATCTCGGCCAAGGGCCCATCAGTCAATCGAACGCGCACAGCCATGCTCACCCCCCTGATACCATCGTAATCAATGCGATCTCGGCTGCCGGGTCAATCAATGCATCGGCATTGGCAAACCCCTGATTCACCGCCAGACGCCCGACCTGCACATGCGATTCCAGTGCAGGGAACGCTTGGGCAAGCTGTGCTTTGAGCTCATCGCTGGTGCACGGATCGGACGACTCGAGCACAACCCGATCCTGCCCAATGGCAGCACTGGCGGGCCCGAACAAAAGTATGGTGTACCTTGGCATCTCCTGAGATGATTCGCCTGCCTGCCCCCAAAGACAACCCGGCATCAGGGTTGCTCTGCATATAGACACCTCCATTCGGTGCGCCGTGTGCCGACCAGGAGACGAAGAACGCCCCGCGCGTTCCTATGCCTCCTACGCCAACGCCCTTCTCGCCGATGCTGGACAACGGGTATGGATACAGAACGAAGCATCCTCGCTCAAACTCAGTATGCAGCTTCAATCACGATACATCCTCAATGCACGCACCGGAATCTCCGACGGCACCATCACCAACAGCTTCGAAACACGCCGAACCAAAATCAAAGCAGCTGGAAAACTCGGCGACCCGCGCTTCCGATACACCGTCACCATGGCCTTCTCCCGAAGCACCTGGATTGCATCGAGTGAAGATGTCCATATGCGTATCAAGCTCGCCGACAACTGGACGCTTCGGGTCGGGAAATTTCGCCCGACGGTATTGCGCGAGCAGGCGATCTCGAGCAAGTACCAACTCGGCGCGGAGCGCTCGCTGCTCACCTCGGCCTTTGGACAGCCCTACACCCAAGGGCTCTCGCTGATGTACCGGAAAGACCAGCTGCGCATCACCGCATCGGCCATGGATGCCGAGGCATCGTTCGCGGGCGATCAGGTCTGGGAATACATCATTCGCAGCGAACTCATGCTCAGCGGGCCACGATCGGCGATGAGTGATTTCACCAGCTTCCGCACCGATGAGCCCGCAACCATGATCGGCGCGGGGATCGGATACCGCGAATCGGACCCGGCCAACCCGGCAACGATGGACTCTTCGACGCGCTCATGGTCGGTCGATCTGACCGCTGAGTTTGGAGGATCGAGCTGCTTCATCGCCTTGATAGGAAGCCAGTTCGACGAGCAAGGCGCTCCGGGTGTGGATCGGTTTGGACTCTTGGTCCAAGGCGGAATCTTTGTCAATGACAAGACCGAGCTCTTTGCTCGGTATGCTCATGGCGATGATGAAACGAGCGCCAGCCTCAACCTTGTTGAGGTGGGACTCAACTACTCCGAGCACGAGCACAATGCCAAGTTCACCACGGACATGGGATACAGCTTTGATGAGGTGACGACCGCATGGCGACCGGCTGGTGCCGGATGGCGACCCGATGTTGCGGGCGGCGCCGGGCTCCGCGTGGCCCTTGCGTGCGCGATGCTCAATGATCCGCCGATCCTGCTGATCGATCAGCCTGAGATCGGGCTCACGCGCACCGAGATCGAGGGACTCGCCCAATGGGTTGAGCGCGAGTCTCAGCATCGGCCTGTGGTTGTGGTTGTGGCAACCAACAAGCGCTGGATCAAACCACTGGCAACCAAGATCATCAGGCTCGAGGGATGATCTTGCTTGCCGCTGCTGGGCTGGCAGCATTGGCACCGGGTGTTATAGATCGACTCATCGACAAGCACGCTCAGGTGAAGAGGTACCACACCTGCGCGATGGTAAAAGTGACCACCAATCCAACAGCCAAGGGCATCAGGGCTCCAAAGGCGGTCCACTTTGCGCTACCAGTCTCCTTCCACATGGTGTAGATGGTCGTCGAGCATGGGTTGTGGAGCAATGAGAAGAGCATCAGATTCACCGCGGTGAGCAATGTCCAATCATGCTCGCCGACGAACAAACTCCGCCAACTGCTGCTCGATGAGAGCTCCTCGGTCATCATCGTGTTTCCAAGATACAGCATCAAAATGGTGGGCACCACGATCTCATTGGCGGGAATGGCAATAAAAAAGGCCAAGACGATCACGCCATCGAGCCCGATCGCGTGCCCCAAAGGATCGAGCCAATCCGTCAGGTAAAATGCCAGCGAGTGCCCGGAGATTGTGATATTGGCCAGCAGCCAGATCAACCCACCCGCCGGCGCAGAAAACACGATCGCTCGCCAGAGCACAAACATGGTGCGGTCGATAAGCGATGTGTAGAGAATTCGGACGACACTGGGCCTGCGATAAGGCGGCAGCTCGAGCGTAAAGGCCGAGGGCGTACCTTTGAGCACAGTGCGTGAGAGGATCGCTGAGAGCACGAGTGTAAAGAGCACCCCGATCACCGCGACCATCGCAACCGACCCCGCAGCTGCAACCGAGGCGACCTCAGGCGGAAAAGCAGCAGCGATGAATACCGTCGCCAGAAGAATCAGCGTCGGCCAACGCCCATTGCAGGGCACGAAGTTATTGGTCAGAATCGCAATAAGCCGCTCGCGAGGCGAGTCAATTGTTCGACACGCAATCACACCAGCAGCGTTGCATCCAAACCCCATGCTCATCGTCAGCACTTGCTTGCCGTGCGCCCCGGCCTTGCTGAACAAACGGTCAAGGTTGAACGCCACACGCGGAAGATATCCCAAATCTTCGAGCATCGTGAACATCGGGAAAAAGATCGCCATCGGAGGCAGCATCACCGCAATCACCCACGCCAGAGCACGATACACTCCATGCCAGACAAACCCCGTCAGCCACCACGGTGCACCGAGATGCTCGAAGAGTCTGCTCCCGGCGCCCTCAACCCAGAACAATCCGCTCATCAGCATCTGCGAGGGTACATTGGCCCCGGCAATCGTCAACCAGAACACGCCCCCCAGCATCAAGAGCATCAATGGCAAACCCAGCATCGGCGCGGTAAGCAGGCGGTCGATGCGCTGATCGAAATCGAGTCTGCCCGAATCTGATTTGACCGATGCCCGATCTGCGATTGCCTGCGCATCGGTATAAATCGCTTCAACGAGCTCGTCACGGAAGTTTCCCCCCAGCGTTTGGCGAAGGTCCTGGGCCCGATCGAGCAATGCATCGACCGGATTCGTTGGCTCGCTCATTCCCTCCCCCCTTGCGCAATCGTCATTGGTATCTTTTCTTCATAGACCTTCTGTGCTGATGCGATCTCGGTGAGCTCGCCGCTGAGCAGTGCTTGGCGGACGCGGTGATCACCATCGAGAAGCCGCATCGCGACCCATCGCGCATTGGGCAACCCGGGCGCCACCTCTTCGACCATCGGCACCAGTTCGGCGACCGCACGCTGAAACGGACCATCACGCAGCACACGGTGCGGGTGAAGTTCAACCTTGCCCGTCACCACTTGCTCGATGGCAACAAGCAAGGCGTCGAGCCCATCGCCGGTCCTGGCGCTGGTCAATACGATCGGCACACCCAGATCGCGCCCAAGGGCGCGGGCGTCGATCTGAATCCCTTTTCGCTTCGCCTCATCCATCAGATTCACACACACGACGACTCGGCTGCTGATCTCGAGCACCTGCAACGCGAGGTTGAGGTTCCGTTCGAGGCAGGTTGCATCAGTGACCACAACGGTACAATCGGGGCGTCCAAAGAGGATGAAGTTACGCGCGATCTCTTCGTCTTGGGCAGCCGAGAGCAGCGAGTATGTCCCGGGCAGATCGACAAGCTTGTACCGATGCCCATTGAACTTATACCCGCCCTGGGCCCGCGTCACCGTCTTGCCCGGCCAGTTGCCCGTATGCTGGCGCAACCCGGTGAGCGCATTGAACACGCTGCTCTTGCCCGTGTTTGGATTGCCTGCCAGAGCAACGACATAATCATACTTGCCCACATCAAGCCCCATGCGATCGAGCTGGGACGACGATGGACAGGCCGAGCACGAACCACACTCAGACATGATTTTGCTCCTGATTCTCATTCGTTGAAATCAAAACATGCTGCGCCTGGTCTTGGCGCAGCGCAATCAACGAGCCCCGCACGCGATACGCAACGGGATCGCCGAGAAAGCTGCGATACTCTGCAGTGATCTGGGCACCTTTGGTGAGCCCAAGATCGAGCAGTCGCCTGCGGGTGTATCCTTGAAGCGTGCCGTCCAATCCCTGCACTTTGGCCGACGCACCGAGCTCGAGTGTGGTCAACCGAGGCAGCGGAGCCTCGCGCCCCATCGGCTCAGATGCGACGAGGAACACATTGCCCGCCACGATCGGCGCCAAGACATAGGTCTCTTGATGATCGGTAAAGACAATACGCTTGGGGGTGGACTCAATCACCTTGATCCGCTGCCCCAGATACACCCCGGCTGCGACGATCTGAGCGAAGATCGCGACGGGCTCATCTTCAAGATGAACGATGCGCGCGGGACGGTCGATCGCCCAGTGGGTCAGTGGTACGGAATCCGTTTGCGACAAAACGCCCTCAGCGGTTGGAATGGGGTCGCCGTGGGGATCAGTTGCCGGATACCCCATCGAGGCGTCAAGCACGCTCATCGCCTCGGGGTTGCGATTGTGCTCTCGCCGATCCGCCATCGCATGAACATCTGCCAAAGGCACACGCGCTTCATCAACAAGATACTTCTCCCAAAGCCGATGCGCCCGGATCACCTGCAAGGCAAGCGATTCGCCCAGCGGAGTAATGTGCAGATGGTCTCCTGAGATTTCAACCAACCCCTGAGCTTGGAGCTGCTGCCAAAGCAACTGCGCCTTGCTCGGCGATACCCCAAGGGCCTCGCCGACCGATGCCGTGGTCGATGCCGTGCCCTCCCAATCGCACTTGTGCAAATACTTGAGCGCATCCTCGACAAGAACACGCCGCCTGGTCTCTTTGATTCTTCTGAGCCAACTCAGCATGGTATCCTCGGACGGGGTATGTAGCAGAGGCTACAATCGCTGCCCTGTAGCATAGGCTACAAGTCGGCAGAGTCAACCCTGATTTGAGACGAATATGGATATGAACACGCCACCGAATCCCCCGCTGCCGAGCTCATGGGCTGCCCGGCGCGTTCCTCGGCGAGAAGGTATTGTCATAACTGCGTGGTTCATGGCAGGCTGTCGTGCATGAGCCTCCGGCGTCGGACTGGACGAAGTTGATCGGCAGGTTCCACCCCCCGGGTCCAAATGGGAACACCTCGCGCATGAGTTTGGGGCGCGTGCCCGCGTGAGGCTGATGACAGAGCCCGCACGCCCGCCCCTTCTCACGATTGACATGCACAAAGTGAAGATTCACCTCCCCGTCGCGGAACCCGGTGTGCGTGGTGATCTCATCCTCGAACAGGATCGGATCATGGCACGCGGTGCACATGGCGTAGTGCTGGGGATCAAACTCGGCGTATTCCTTATCAGGATAGCTCGATCGCAGCAGCGCATGCTCGGCGGAGAAATGAGGATCATGGCAACTCACACATTCCCCTTGCGCAGCGGGCTGATGAACCACGGGCGATTCTTCGATCAGTTTCTTCATGTTGGGAAGCACCTTGCCCGAGGGTGATTCGATTGTCTGGTCATGACAGCTCAGGCACAAGGTATTGAAAGGCTCAGCGAGGAGCCCAGAAAAATCGCTGGCATGAGGTGAATGGCACTGCGTGCATGCCTGCGAAGATTCAAACGCGCCATGAATACTCTGGGCCAAGGGCAGATCATCGACAAGCCCCTGGTGACAATCCAGGCAGGTCGATCGCTGGGTCTGATTCAAAAGCCCGCGATAATCTGATCCATGAGGCTGATGGCACGCCACGCACCCGTCTTCAAGCACCGGCTCATGCACAAACGCCGGGTCTGATCCATCAGAAAAGGCCCCCAGAACCCCGCCATGATCCATCCCCTGGTGACACCCGAGGCAGAGGTTTTCTTTGCTTTGAACCAACAGCTTCTCGTGGGTAGATTGGTGCGGATCGTGGCAGGTGAGACAGTCGCCTTGGGCGATTGGACGATGGGCGAACTCGTGGGCAACCGGGTCGTGGCATGTTGCGCACAAATCCTGCGTTGTCTGGGCGATCATCAGGCTCTTGCGATCCCCGCCATGGGGATCGTGGCAATCGTGGCAGGCCCCGAGCGCGAAAGGCTCGTGGATCGACCCGGAGGAATCATCGAAGGCATGGCACGCAGCACAGCTTGATCCATTGACATCAATGAGCGCAAACTGATGGGCATCGGGTTGACCAAAGGCCAGGTGGCACGCCGAACACGCGCCCGTCGCAGCGGGCGCATGGACCCATTTGGTCTCGGTGAGTTGTTGATGACACCCGACGGTTGAACACCCTGCTGAATAATCGGCTCCATCGCCCCGGCGGGACATGTCAGGCTCGGGCGAGCCGGGCTCAAACTCCGCCTGGGCCCTGGCGCATCCCGAGGCGCACAGGGCAATGCCAATCATGCCCGCTGCACCGATCCATGCAAGCAAGGTCCAGGCGAGCGAAACGATGGCAGATGTGTCGATCGTGGGAAGATATCGAGAAAGCGGTCGGCTCGTCAAGATATGAAACGGGCTTTTCGTTGTGGCAAACAAGTTGGTGCGCCGTTTGCAGGACATGTTCATACGCAGGTGTTGATCCCTGCCAAACCCCGTGTTGGATGCTCCCGGATATGGTAGGCAAATGCGCAGTTTGGAGCATTTCAATTTGGTGGAAAGTCGGCCATGTTCCATATCAAGCCCTTTCTTGATGCTCTGTCAACGAGCAAACTCGCCATCTTCGGCGCCGTGCTCGTCACCACAGCCATCGGTGCCGACGCATTGCTCATCGTCGGCGAACTTCTCATCTTTGAGAGCAACCCATACATCGGGATCATCGCCTATGTCCTATTCCCGGGAATGGCTGCGACGGGATTGATGCTCATCCCCATCGGGATGCTCTTGGTGATGCGCAAGTCGCACCGCGATCCTGTCGGGAAGCTGATCCGACGCGTCCGACGAAAACATGTCTTTCAGCTGATCTTGGTTCTGACCCTCATCAACCTCATCATCTTCGCCTTTGCCGGGTACAGGAGCATCCATTTCATGGAATCGGCAACCTTCTGCGGGCTCACCTGCCATCAGGTCATGTCACCCGAATACACCGTCTACCAACGCTCGCACCACTCGGAGGTTGCCTGCGTCGAGTGCCATGTGGGCCCGGGGGTGGGTTGGCTCATCAAATCCAAGCTCGATGGGACACGGCAACTCGCAGGCGTGATCCTCGACAACTACTCAAGACCGATCGAAACGCCCATCCACAACATGCGACCCGCTGAGCACATCTGTGGCGAATGCCACAGCGAAGAGAGCTATCAAGGCAATCGGGTCAAAGTCATCCAGCGCTACGAACCCGATGAGAACAACACGCGAACATTCAGCATCATCAACCTTCAGCTTGGGGAAACCTCAAACGAAGATCAAACCATGCGCGGGATTCACTGGCACGCCAGCAAAGACCATGAAATCCGGTTCTGGTCGCTCGATCGACGACGCGAACAAGTCATCCGGGTCGAGCTCACCGATGAGCATGGACAAAAGCGGGTATGGACGCGCCCGGAATCTGCGCACACCCCGGCTGACGATGGGCATCAAGACGATGGACAACAAGATGACCATCAAAATATGCGTGTGATGGACTGTGTGGATTGTCATAATCGCCCGACCCATGTCTTCCTCCCCCCCGACAAAGCCCTCGACGACCTGCTCGCCGATGGAACAATCGACCCAACAATCCCCTGGATCCGCTCGCTCAGCTACGAGCTCATCACACAGACCTACGAATCAGACGAGCAGGCGATGGAGGGGATCGCCCAGCTGCCAGCCTTGTACCATGAGCGGTTTGAAGCTGCTTGGGACCTCTACGCCGACAAGCTCGAGGAGATCGTCCCGGTCCTTCAAGACCTCCACAGCACCTACATCTACCCGGAGATGAATATCCAATGGAATACCTACCCATCACTCATCGGGCACCCAACCGCCCACACCTCGGCGTGCTTCCGGTGTCATGACGGGGTGCTGGTCGATGCACAGGGGGTCGGGATCACGAACGATTGCAAATCGTGCCACTTTGTGCTCGCTGAGGATGAGCAGGACCCCATGATCCTCAAGCTTCTGGAGGCTCAGCCATGAATCCGATGAGCTTCCAATCGGTTCTCCGCTCGGTCATCGTCGTCGCGCTGGTGCTCGGGATGACACTCTGGATCGTTGCCCTTGCCCCGATGCCAAAGCCTCAGCCTGTCGAGCCGATACACGATGCACCGGTTCGCCTGATGAACAACCCGCCACGCGCCCCTCAAGGCGATGCGTCTCGTGCGATTGAGCCTCGGTTCGCCGGGTGCATGGCGACGGATTGCCATCCGGGGAAGAAGGCGTATCCGTTTCTCCATGGGCCGATGTTTGTTGATGCCTGTGATACCTGCCATGTGCTCAGCGAACCCAAGACCCATCTCTATGAACTCGCCAGAACACCCGAGAAGCTCTGTGTATTCTGCCACGAGTTTGATATTGACCATGATGCGATGATTCATCAACCCTTCGAGCAAGGCATCTGCCTGCCCTGCCACAACCCCCACGGCGGGGATACGCCGAGCCTGCTCAAATCCGATCACTACAGCGATCTGTGCCTGAGCTGCCACGATGATCTTCTGGGCACACGGAATCTGATCCATGGGCCGGCATCGGCGGGCGCCTGCGGGGCGTGCCACGAACCCCACGCATCGAAAGAGCGCATGCTCCTCGATCTCGATGGGCGGGCGATGTGCCTGCGTTGTCATGTGTCGCTCGATATCGAGATCGAAACCGCCCGGGTGGTTCACGAACCCGTGCTCAACGATTGTCAGCTTTGTCACAATCCCCACGCAACGGACAATCCCTCGCTGCTTCTTGATGAGCCGGCAGCCTTGTGCATGAAGTGCCACGAAGATATCCATCAAACGGTCGAGCACGCAAAGACCTCCCACGGCGCCCTCTTGACCGAGCGTTCGTGCCTCAACTGCCATTCGCCCCACGCCAGCGATCACCCCAGGCTCTTGAGCAACGATATAGAGTCGCTGTGCTTTGAATGTCACAACAAGGAGATCGTGCTCGATGATGGCAGACGGATCGCCAATATCGAGGCAATCATCGAGACCGGAACAAGCCTGCACGGGCCCGTCGCTTCGGGGAACTGTGTCGCCTGCCATGAGATTCATGGCGGGGACAACAGCCGACTCCTGGTGCGGGCATACTCGGGCAAGCTCTATGCACCGTTTAGCAAAGGCCAGTACGCCCTGTGCTTTGGGTGTCACGACCAAGCCCTGGCGACCCAGGCGCAGACAACCACCGCCACCAGGTTCCGCAACGGGCAGACAAACCTGCACTTTGTCCATGTCAATCGGGATCACAAGGGACGCACCTGCTCGGTCTGCCATGATGCCCACGCTGCCAAACGAGATGAGCATATCCATGAAGCGGTTCCCTTTGGGCCCGGTGGATGGAAGCTTCCCATCCAGTTTCAGCGCATCGGCGACGGCGGGAGCTGCGCATCGGGATGCCACAAGAGCCTGCAATACAGCAGAAGCAACCCACTGATCTACACCCCAAGACCCGAAGGCGGCATCGGCGATACGCCCCAACCTATCCAGCCCGCCCAATCAAGCCAACAGGAGGCCGAAGATGAATAGGACCGTAAAATCCACTCTGGTGGGATGCTGCCTTGTCTGCGCAGGACTGCTCGGGGGGGCTTCTGCCCAAGGCGATGGTAAAAAAATTATCCCCGGCGATCTCATCCCACCCTACCAGCTCTTCACCCGCTCTGGAGAACCCATCGAGCACGATGCCCACCAAGGCGAGGTGCGTGTGCTGATCTATGTCATCGCCAAGCAGCGCGGGTCCGAGCGGGCGATCGCCGACGCGAGCAAAGTCGTCAAAGACCTCAAGGATCAGCCGATCCATCTGGTCTTTGTGACCGCCGACACCGATCAGGCAGACTACTTCGCCGAGTTCTGGAAGGAGAAAGGAATTGACGAGCCCCTGAGCTTTGACCCCCAGCGCACACTCTATGCCGATCTGGGGCTGATCGCATTTCCATCGACACTGATTATTGATCCCGATGGCAAGCTGATTCACGCGCTCTCGACCCACAGCCCCAACTACCCCTATGTGCTCGAAGGATACATCCGCCATGCATTGGGGACACTTGATGATGCCGGGCTGAGCGAATATCTCAAAGCCAGACAGCTGCCCACAAGTTCACCCGCGAGCCAGGCAGCACGGCATCGGGCGGTCGCCCGACTCATGCGCGAGAAAGGGCTCGACGAGGCTGCCGAGAAAGAGCTGCTCAGCGCCCTCGAGCTCGACCCCCAGAGTCTCGATGTCCGTTTGGATTTGGCCGAGCTGTACCTGCACCTTGATCGAATCGACGAGGCAAGCGCGTACATCAAGCAGGTCCAACGCGTCGATGCTGGGCATCGGCACGCGATGCTCCTCGAAGGGATCGTGCTCTTTCGTCAGGGCAACGATGAACAAGCCCAGGCGGTGCTGACCCAAGCACTCAAACTCAACCCAGACCCCGCACGAACGCACTACTACCTCGGGCGAGTCGCTGAAGCGCAAGGCAACAAAGACCAAGCCCTCGCCCACTACCGCCAGGCGCTCGAACGGCTTTTGGACGAGCCGGGCAGGTGATGAATCGCTCGCAAGCCCCAAGTCTGCGCCAGCAACAAAGAGGTTGCCAATAAAAAGACTACAAAGAAAAGGCTACAAAGAAGGACTCACGCCCAGGGCATGGGCGTAGCTCGTCTTTCATTTGGGACGGCCTGGTCAAACAAACCCCAATACACCCGGCCAATGCACCGAGCCAATACACCCAAGAGGATTCACGCTCAGACGCCAGTCGAGGCCTGGCAGCACTCGGCTTTGAGTGCCTCGGCCTTGTCGGTCTTTTCCCAGTTGAAGAAGTTCAGCCCGTTCTTCTCGACCGCCTTGCGCCCAAAGTGCCCGTGCCTTGCAGTCTTGCGATAGATCGGTTTGCGAAGTTCAAGAGTCTCGATGATCCCTCGCGGGGTCAATGGGAATATCTTGCGAACCGCTGCCGAGATGGCGTCCTCGTCGCACTTGGCGGTGCCGAAGGTGTCGATGTAGACACTCGTGGGCTCGGCGACACCGATCGCATACGAGAGTTGTACCTCACACTCGTCAGCCAGATCGGCAGCCACGACATTCTTGGCGATGTACCGTGCCATGTAGGCTGCGGAGCGATCGACCTTGGTGGGGTCTTTGCCGCTAAATGCGCCCCCGCCGTGCCGTCCGCGTCCGCCATAGGTATCGACGATGATCTTGCGTCCCGTCAATCCACAATCGCCATGCGGCCCACCGATTTCGAATCGCCCTGTGGGATTGACATGGACCTTGATGCCCGGGTTCCACCATTCGCCCAGAACTGGCTTGATGATGTGCTCGATGACTTCTCGTTCGAGCTGATCCTGACGATCGTTCCACGAGCTGTCGTGCTGGGTAGAGAGGACGACGGTATCGACGCGGACGGGTTTGCCGTGATCGTATTCGACCGTCACCTGGCTCTTGGCATCTGGGCGCAGCCCGGCGATGGTGTCCTGCCTTCGGCAATGGGCGTGCTGAGCGACGAGCTTATGGCTGAGCATGATCGGCAAAGGCATAAGCTCTTCGGTTTCTTTGCAGGCGAACCCGAACATCATGCCCTGGTCCCCTGCGCCTTCTTTGTTGACACCCTGGGCGATATCTGGGGATTGCTGGTTGATCGAGACCATAACGGCGCAGGACTCGGCATCGAAGCGCATATCGCCGTCGTTGTATCCGATGTCTCGGATGACGCCTCGGACAATTTCGGGGATATCGACATACCCCTCGGTGGTCACTTCGCCCGCGATGACGGCCATGCCCGTCGAGACCATCGTTTCAACCGCGACGCGGGAGAATGGGTCATTGGTAAGCATCGCGTCGAGGATCGCGTCTGAGATTTGATCGGAGACCTTGTCTGGGTGCCCCATGGAGACGGATTCGGAGGTAAAGAGCTGGGTTTCGGGCATGGCGGTGGTCCTTGTGTGGGGCCATTGATTCAGTCATAGTTTCGGATGAACGGATTATACCCGCGATTCTAGCTCAGGGAATCGTCCAGATCGCCGATCAATGCTGAAAGCAGAGCCTTGCAATACCCAAAGAGTGAAGAGTCTGATCGGAGGTCTCGATGTCAACTCTGCGTTCGCTCCCAGCCACCTTGGCGATACTTGGCATAAGCACAACAACCCACGCAGCCCAGACTCCACCGGGGCTGCTCCCACTGCTCGATACGCAGCAGTCCATCGGCATCCTGTATTCCCAGATCGACCCGCCCCACCAGGACGCCATTGATGAGGCGTATATTGAGTTGCTGGATCGTGGCATGCACGGGTTGGCCGGGTTTGTGAACTGGGCAGACATGCTCAACGCGGACGGGTCGATCAATACGGCTGAGCTCGTCCAATCACTCGAAAACATCACCGTCTTGGGACTCACGCCATATCTGGTGATCGCCACGATTGACACCAACAACCTCCAAGTGCCCTGGGAGTACCGTGATCCGGGTGACGAGCGAGAGCTTGCGCCGGGGATGCGGTTTGATTCGCCTGAGATGATCGCTCGGTTTGGCGAGCTGCTCGATGTGGTGGTGCCAATTCTGATCGAGCACGACGGGTTTTATCTCTCGGTGGGCAACGAGGTCGATATCTGGCTTGCCCAGCGCCCCGATCAGATCGAAGCTTACACGAGCTTTGTCCAAGCGGCCAAAGAGCGGATCCAGTCCATTGCTCCCCAGCTGGCGGTCGGGGCGACGCTGACGAGCAATGTGCTCGTCAGCCCAAAGACCTGGACGCCTGTGCTCGATGTCTCTGATGCGATCTCGTACACCTATTACCACATCGACGAGACCGGCGTGCTCGAGGCTTCGCTCTTCCCGCAGGTGCTTGACGATCTGGTCGGCCTCGCTGGCGAAAAGCAGATTCTGTTCCAGGAGATCGGCATCCCATCAGGGTGGGCGACCGACACGACCATCGGCGGCTCGGTCGAGCTCCAACGCCAGTTCGTCGAAACCCTCTTCCCGGAGATGGCATCGCATCCACAAATCCGGTTCTGGTCATTCCTGACACTCGGCGACTGGAGCGATGAGCAGGTTGCATACTTTAGTGAGTATTACGGGATCGACACGCCTGAGTTTATTGAGTATCTGGGCACGCTGGGGCTGATCTGGAACGACGGGACACCCAAACCCGGATACCAGGAGTTCCTGATGGGGCTCGGGGGATGCGCAGCCGATGTCAATGCCGATGGACGGATTGATCTCGACGATCTCCACACTCTGATCCAGACCCCAGCCGATATCAATGGCGACGGGATCGCGGATGAGGAAGACAGCCGATGCCTCGAAAAGTATCTCCGGAGGTTCGAGATGCGCGATCTGGTGGCTCAGCCCTGAGCCAACCCGCACAACGGGCCCTACTGTCTTTTCATGCCCACCAAAACCACGCGAAAATCGACCCGTTCGCCCAAACCCGCCTCGAAGCGTCGGCTCACCTATGCCGATTCGGGGGTCAGTATTGAGGCGGGCGACAAGTTCGTAGGCTCGATCGGTTCATTGCTCCGAAGAACACACGGGCAACGCGTGATCGACAACCCCGGCGGGTTCGCTGGGCTCTTTCGGCTCGACTACAACGAACAGCTCTTCAAACACAACCACAAAGACCCCGTCCTCGTCGCCTGCGCCGACGGGGTTGGCACCAAGGTGCATCTGGCGATCGAGATGGGCATCCACGATACCGTCGGGATTGATCTGGTCGCGATGAATGTCAATGACCTGATTGTGCAGGGGGCCGAGCCGTTGTTGTTCCTTGATTACATCGCGGTCAACACGGTCGATCAGGATGTCCTCTACTCCATCGTCAAGGGCATCAGTGAAGGATGCAAGCTCGCAGGATGCGCACTGATCGGAGGCGAGACCGCCGAGATGAACGATCTCTACAAACCAGGCGACTACGACCTGGCCGGGTTTAGTGTCGGGGTTGTTGAACTCAAGAAGGCGACGAACCCGCTGCGGGTTGAGCCCGGGGACATCATCATCGGGCTCGAAAGCTCAGGCGTCCACTCCAACGGGTACTCCCTCGTCCGCAAGGTCATCAAGCACGCCAAGCTCAAGCTGGGCAAGACCTATCGAGAACTCGACACCGATCGAACACTCGGCGAGGTCTTGCTCGAGCCCACCCGCATCTATGCCGACTCGATCGTCAAGCTCCTGCGGGCCTATAAGGTCAAAAAGATCATCTCCGGCATGGCCCACATCACCGGCGGCGGCATGGAGGGCAACCTCAACCGGGCCATCCACGATCAGGTCGATGCGGTGATCGATGAACGAGCGTGGACACCCCCACCGATCTTCGATCTGCTCCAATCCAAAGGCAACATCGACGAAGCCGAGATGCGGGTGGTGTTCAACATGGGCATCGGGTATTGCCTGATCGTCCGCCCCACCTTCGCCGACGCTGTGGTGCGCAGACTGACCAAATCGGGCGAAAAGGTGCATATCATCGGCAAAATCGTCAAGGGCTCGGGCAAAGTGAAGATCAAGGGACGCAAATGAGGGACATAAATAAGGGACGCAACAAGTAATCCCCTCGCCCATCATTGCTGCGGAGCTGAGGGTATCCAATCCGGGTCTCGCTGGTGAGCGTCCTATGTCGATCAGCGTATAAGGGGGTGATTGCGTCCAAGCCTGGTGTATGCCTCGGACTCGACCCGAAACAGATCGCCCCCCAATGCACAGGCCAACGCCAGGCATCAGATCACAGCCAGGGACAAAATCCAGACAGCAATCGAATGGCGTACAGGCGGCCTGTGATGTTGGCTCGCGATATGGTTCTATGGGCGTTTGGGCGATCAGCTTTGGAAGATGGTCTTTGGTGGTTGAAAAACGAATCTCAAAGTGGATTCGAAGTGAGCCTAGGACTTGACCGACGGGAGTTCGAGGCTAGCCTTAGTCTCGCATTCGTATCCTCCGTAGCTCAGTTGGTAGAGCGAGCGGCTGTTAACCGCTAGGTCACTGGTTCGAGCCCAGTCGGGGGAGCTTCAAACGCCATCGCAAACCGCGGTGGCGTTTTTGTTTACAGCCAGTACCACATGGGCTCGGGGACAGAGATCGCTGTAAATCCACGCACCAGCGAGGCTTCTGGCGATTGGCCAGATCCGCAGCGCTCTCGGTCTGGATTCGCCAGCATCGGGCATCGAACAGAACCACGGCCCGTTTGACCGCGATCCCGGCCTGAACTCTCAAACTCTCAGAGTCTCTGGTTTACACCCTCCGCCGGGTAAACGCGGGGTGTTGTTCGCACCCCGTTGTCATTTCGAACTCTTGTGGCGTATGTGATTAGTAGTGGCCGCCTGATTCGAGCGGCTCCAACGACACCCTGAGATTGCCAGACGATGGACCGGGCGCAGAGCGCAGGTTGGCGTGGGCTCATTCCTCGCCAAGGCCATCGCCATGCCCAGAACGCACCGACTCGTTGACCCCGACGAACTCACATCCGACGAGCGTCTTGAAGAGATCGCTGCGATCTTCGCGCAGGGCTGTCGCCGATTGGTGGCCAAGTGGCGGACTTCGGGCAAATTGAGCGAAATCTCGCCAGAACCTGCCGCAACATGCCTTGACCCTGCGCGTGCCGACGCCCTCATGGACGAACCGGTTGACGGAACCGGAGAACGGAGAGCCGACGCATGACGATGAACTTCAACGCGATGATCGCGACACTCAAGGGAATGACCGTACGAGAACTTCAGGATCGGTACATCGAGGTCTTTGGCGAACGCACGCGATCACACCACAAGCAATACCTCATCAAACGCATCGCCTGGCGGTTGCAAGCACAGCACGAAGGTGATCTGTCTGTCCGAGCCCGGCGGCGAGCGAGGGAACTGGCAGCGGATGCCGATCTGCGTCTGCGGCCGCCGACTGTGAATGAGGCGAATGTTCCGGTCAAGGGCGACCTTGTCGTGCGCGACAAGTTTGATGTACCGATCGACGAGCGGCTGCCGATGCCGGGCACGGTGCTTTCGCGCAAGTACAAGGGGCGCGTCGTGCTGGTGCAGGTTCTTCGCCGGGGGTTTGAATACAACGGCGAGGTGTACCGATCGCTGTCGGCTGTGGCCAAGGCCGTCACGGGCGGGCATTGGAATGGATACCGCTTCTTCGGTTTGCAGCCGCCGACCAAGAAGGGAGGCGACTCATGAACGGACGAAATGGCACAAACACAGCATCGGAGATCCGCTGCGCGATCTACACACGCAAGAGTACAGACGAAGGGCTCGACCAGGCGTTCAACTCACTCGACGCCCAGCGGGAATCCGCCGAGGCGTACATCGCAAGCCAGAAAGCCGAGGGGTGGGTGTGCCTGCCTGATCGCTACGACGATGGTGGCTTCACCGGCGGGAATATGGATCGGCCGGCCTTGGCGAGAATGATGGCCGACATCGAGGACGGGCGGATCGATTGCGTGGTGGTCTACAAGGTGGATCGCCTGAGTCGATCGCTGATGGACTTTTCGCGGATGATGGCGACATTCGAGAAGCACAGCGTCTCGTTTGTCTCCGTCACCCAGCAGTTCAACACGACGCATTCGATGGGACGGCTGACGCTCAACATTCTCTTGTCATTCGCCCAGTTCGAACGAGAGCTCGTTTCGGAGCGGACCCGCGACAAGATCGCGGCATCGCGGCGCAAAGGCAAGTGGGCTGGCGGGCGTCCGATCCTCGGCTACGACATCGACCGCAGCGGGCCGCACCTTGTGGTCAATGACAAGGAAGCGAAGCAAGTACGGGCAATCTTCGAGTTGTATTTGAAGAAGGAATCACTGCTCAAGACCGTTGCCGAGCTTGATCGGCGAGGATGGCACACCAAGCGATGGACAAGCCGCAAGGGGATCGTGCACGGCGGCGTGCCCTTCAACAAGTGTCGCGTCAGAAATCTTCTTTCCAATGTCGCCTATATCGGCAAGGTACGCCACTACGAGCATGTGTATGAAGGCGAGCACGATGCGATCATCGATGCGGCTGTCTTCGATCGCGTTCAGAATCTGCTCCGGGAGAACGCTCGAACGGGTGGGACGCATGCCCGCAACAAGCACGGGGCGTTGCTGAAGGGGTTGCTGTATTGCGGGCCGTGCGGGCTTGCGATGGGGCACACCTATACGAAGAAGAACAACTCGACGATGTACCGCTACTACATCTGCGGGCAGGCGCAGAAGCGAGGCTGGCATTCGTGCCCATCACGGTCGCTCCCCGCCCCCGAGATCGAGCGGTTCGTGGTTGAACGGATTCGGTGCATCGGTCGCGACGCATCGCTGCTGTCGGAAACACTCGCCCAGGCCCGAGAACAGGAGGAGTCACAGATTCGTGAGTTCGAACAGGAGTGCCGGGCGGCAGAGCGTGAGCAGAAGCGCCTCAGTCGGGATATCCGATCGGTGGTGAGGGATGCGGATGCCGATCCGCATGCTGCGGCGAGACTCGTCGATCTGCAGGATCAACAGCGCAACGAGGAGTTGCGATATACCCAGAATCATCAACGACTGGAAATGGCGCGAAGCCGGATCGTCACCCGCGAAGATATGGAAACCGCGATGGCAGCTTTCGACCCGGTGTGGGATGCGCTGTGTCCGCGTGAACAAGCCCGGATCATGCATCTGTTGATCCGACGGGTTGAATACGACGGCGGGAAGGGCACGGTGTCGATCACCTTCCGCCCGGACGGCATCAAGACACTGACGAAAGGAGGAGTCCCAGCATGAGCGACGGACTGACCGTTGAGTTTTCTGTCCATCGGCACCGTGGCAATCGTTGCGAGTTGCGTGATGGATCAATAGCCGAGGAACCAGCGATGCCATTGCCACCACCGGGCAATGTTCCTCGCGTCTCAAGGCTGATGGCCTTGGCGATCCGGTTCGAAGAGTTGATCCGCTTTGGCGAGGTGGTCGATTACGCCGACATCGCACGACTGGGACATGTGACCCGTGCCCGCGTCACGCAGATCATGAACATGCTCAACCTGGCCCCCGATATCCAGGAGGAGATCCTGTTCCTTCCGCGAACGGTGTCAGGGCGCGATCCGATCACCGAACGCGATATCCGAGCGATCGTGGCGGAGATGGACTGGAACAAGCAGCGGAAGGCGTGGCGGCGGTTCCGTGATGCAATTCCGAAGCAGATTGCGTGAGCAGTCTACATGAGTGCCCAGTGATCGCAGTTAACCTCGCGGCGGAAACGGATCGTTGCCGTGGCTGTCCGACTGAGCAATCCTGCCATCCTTGTTGTGGATCTTGAGCTCAGTGTTCTGGTTGCGGCTGATCTGGCGAGCGGCATCAATCGCCTGCTGCTTGGTGTCGTATCGACCGCTCGCACGGTCGGCGCCTCCACGCAGCACTTTCCAGTCCCCTTCATTCTTGTCGTAGGTCACGTGATGTGTGTTGCTCTTCTTGGCCATGGCGGGCCTCCTTATCAGTCCGGAATCGAAAGCGACAACTCCATCGCCTTCTCGTAGCTGATCACTTCTTTCGGTGGCGTGTTTTTCCAAGCGGTCTCGCTGTGAGACAGATCACTGATTGCCGACGGCGTGAGTCCGCCGAGCTGGTCACGGACGAACTGCAAGACACCAAGCTCATTGTCATCGAAGTGCCAGTTGATCTGGTCGGCCTTCGCTCCAGGCCGGAAGACTTCACCGGTGTTTCCGTTTTGGAATGCGAC
>WFPK01000114.1 GCA_015487555.1 Phycisphaerales bacterium | reverse complement strand
ATAAACCCGACCCCGATCGCATGGATCGCAATCGACCCTGCATTGAACGCCAGCGATCCGTCGCTGTTCGTCCGCTTGGCGAACTCTTCCGCCATATCCGAATACTCGATCACCTGTGTCACGCCATCGACATCACAGAACACCCCGACCTTCTCATCCCACGATGCCTTGGCGACCATCTTGGAACTGAACTCGCCCGAGCTGTCCTCAGCAAACGCATGAAGCCCGAGGAACACCGGATCGACCACCATCGCGTGCGGGTTATCCACCTGGAAGTAGCTCATGTGCTCGATGCCGCGATTCTTCATATCCGCCAGTGCCCCCGAGACCGCCAGCGCCTTGAACGCCCCGCCATGCCCATCGGGGTTCGTCGCCAGGTGCATCGGATCGCTCATCAGAATCTCGCCGGTCGTCGCATCGAGACTCGGCATCACGCCTTGCTCGAAGAACTGCACATTCCCCGTATCGAGCCCGAAGAAATCATGCTCCGCGAAGAACGCCCTGGTCGCCTCATGATTCAAAGGCGAGGTCATGATGTACCACGGGATCACCGCACCATACTTCTTCTGCGAAGCGAGAATCCCCTCCGCAAAGATTTGAAACAGTGGCTTGCCATTGACGCACGATGTCGGATAACACCCCTTGGGGCCTTCATAGCCCAATCGACTCCCCTGCCCACCTGCGACCGTAAAACACGCGATCTTCGACGCCCGGATCAGCTCTTCGCCCTTGGCTTTGAACCCGGCTCGATCCCAATCGCCATCCAAGCTGTAGTATTTCGCAGGCTCAATCGTCCCCGTCGAAGCAGCGGGGGCATTGTTGTGCACATACTTTTCGATCATGGTTCCAAGCTGATCCAGATCAATCTCACCGAGCTGGGCTGCGATCGCATCGCGGGCCGACTCAGGAGTCACTTTGGAGAGGTACTCCACCAGATGATGCTGGTGGCAGGCTTCGAGTTGGGTACGCAGATCGGTCATCGTCGCCATGGTTGATTGCTCCTCTTGAGATTCTGTCCATGATGGTACATCGGCTACCCAACTCAGGCACTAGACTCACCCATGATCGACCCATTTACTTCGTCTCTCGAACGCCCGCTGATCGCCCCATCGATCCTCGCTGCCGACTTTGCCAACCTCGGTGACGACTGCCGGGCTGCGATGGCCAGTGGCGCCGATCTCCTCCATGTGGACATCATGGACGGGCACTTCGTCCCCAATCTCTCAATGGGCCCTGCGGTGTGCAGCGCCTGCCGACAGGCCTGCCCGGAGACCTTCCTCGATGTCCACCTCATGGTCACCAACCCCCAGATGTTCTTCAAGCCCTTCCACGACGCAGGTGCCAATGCGATCAGCTTCCACATCGAAGTCATGGATTCCCAGCAGCACGCCCGCGATCTGGCTGATGAGCTCCGCTCGATGGGTGTCAACCCCGGGATCGTCATCAATCCGCCCACCGAGGTCGAGAAAATCCTCCCCGTGGTTGATGCCTTCGATCTCGTCCTCGTGATGAGCGTCAACCCCGGATTCGGAGGCCAAGCCTTTATCCCAGAAGTGCTTACAAAGGCCAAGGCGATCAAACAACTCCTCAAACCCACCCAACGCCTCGAAATCGACGGCGGCATCGCCCCCCAAACCGCACCACTCGCCATTGATTCCGGCATCGACCTGCTCGTCGCAGGGTCATCCATCTTCGGGCAGCCCCGCGATCAATGGGCGCACACGATTGAGTCACTTCGTGGTCCGAAAAGTCAAAAATGAATCAAACCCCCGAACACGCCCCAAGCAATGAAGGGGCTATTTTATGAATCGGAGCACATCCACCCCTGATCTTTGCTACACTTTTGCTTCGATCGCATGATGGCCGATGAAATGACATGCGTGACATACTCGGCAGTTCGCCGAGATCGACCATCACAGGAGTTTCCACGAATGGGCAAGCCAATCGGATACACCATCCACCTGCTTCGTGTAGGCGAGACATCTTGGGACGCAGATTCGAGAATCATAGGCCAAACCGACCTCCCCATGACCCAAGCGGGTTCAGACTCGGTGGCCAAGGCGGTTCGTAACTTCCATCCAACCCCCCCTCCCTCGCTGATTCTTACCAGCAACGAGGAAACCGCCCAACGGGCAGCCAAACTCCTCGCCTCCTCACCGGACACGAAGATCAAATCCTTTGACGCTTTGGCAAACATCGGCATGGGGCTCTGGGAAGGTGTGCTGCAAAGCGATCTCGAAGACCGATGCCCGAGCGCTTACAACCAGTGGAAAGACACCCCCGAGCGTATCGCACCGCCTGAGGGCGAGTCACTCTTCGATGCCCAGGACCGCCTGGTCTCGATCATCATCAAAGCTCTTTCCAAAGCCAAAGGCACACACCCATCAGTCGCGGTCGTTCTTCGCCCGTGGGCCTGGGCACTGGTTCGGTGCTGGCTCAAAGAACAAAAAATCGGCGATCTCTGGGCCCAGCTCAATGAGCCGGTACAGGTAGAATCCTTTGAACTCATGAAATCACAGATCGACGCGTACCAAAGACGAGCCAAAGCCAGCGCATAAAACACCCGCCCGAGCTTTGCGTACCTAAGGATACACCAATGACGCAAATCGAAACAAAGGCAGAGCACCAGATCAAACAGGCAGGACGCCGATCCGTTCCCGAAGGGCTCTGGCTCCGGTGTCCTTCATGCGCCCAGATGATCTATCGCAGGCAAATGGAATCCAACCTCCATGTCTGCCCAGAGTGCGCCCATCACTTCCGTATCTCGGCTGCCGAGCGCATCAAACAACTCGTCGATCCCGATACCTTCATCCCCATGTTCACCGAGCTGCGATGCAAAGACCCGCTCAAGTTTACCGATCTCAAGTCCTACCCAGAACGGCTCAAACGCGAACAGATCAAAACCGGACAACTCGAAGGATGCCAAGCCGGCAAGTGCTTTATCAAAGGGCGCCCGACCATGCTCGCCTGCCTTGACCTGACCTTCATGATGGGCTCGATGGGCTCAGTCGTTGGCGAGAAACTCACCCGCACCATCGAATACGCCACCGAGCATAATCTCCCCGTCATCATCGTCTCGTGCTCAGGCGGCGCGAGAATGCAAGAGGCAGGTCTGAGCCTGATGCAAATGGCCAAGACCTCGGCAGCGCTGGCACGCCATGATGATTCGGGCGGGTTGTTCATCTCCGTGATGACCGATCCAACCACCGGAGGCGTCACCGCCTCCTTCGCCATGCTCGGCGATTTCCACCTCGCCGAGCCCAAAGCACTCATCGGATTCGCCGGCCCACGCGTCATCCGCCAGACCATCCGCCAGGACCTCCCCGAGGGGTTCCAGACCTCCGAGTTCCTCCGCGAGCGAGGCATGGTCGATCGCGTTGTTCATCGCCATGAGCTGCGAAGCGAGCTGGCACGCCTGATCGACTACGCTGGCAAATAGTCAAGATTTGTCCGCGCACGGTGAACACGAATGCCTGAACCAAAGAGCCGCAGAGCACCCATCGGCGCATTGATCGCGGGTTTGTTCAGTGCGCTCTTCCTGATCCTTGCATTCCCGCCCTTCTCATTCTGGGGCTTTGCCTTCCTGATCCCCTTCCCACTCTTCATCGTCGCCCGATCACAGAACCTTTCCCCGTCACGGGCAGCCTTCTGGGCAGCGATGGGGACAACACCGGGATGGATCTGGACGCATCTCTGGGTCGCGGATATCTCGGCGGGCGGGCTGATCCCGCTGGTCATTCAACTCGTGATCTATGTCTTTCTCTTCATCTGGATCGCTCGCCATGCCCTTGACCGATTGGGACACGCAGTATTCGTTCTCCCGATCGTCTGGGTCGGAATCGAGTTCTTCCGAGGCTCGATCCTCTGGAGCGGGTATCCCTGGTACCTCATCGCTCATCCACTCATCGACTCGCCTCTGGGGATTCTGGCGATGCCTGCCTCTCTGGGAGGCGTCTACTTCGTTTCTTACCTCTGCGCCACCTATTCCATCGTGCTCTTGTTGGCGATTTCTTCCAAGGCCAGCCGGGATCGTCTCCGATTCGGGATCATCGCGGGCGTGATCTTTACCAGCTGGATCGGCACCGGATACCTCCTGATTCCTGCCGAGCCAGATCGCCCCCAAACCATTCGTATCGCAGCGATTCAGCCCGATGTGCCTCAGGACAATCGGCTCGATTGGACGGTCCGCCAGCGGGTCCGCGATTGGCTCACGCTGCGGGATTTGACCATCGCGGCTGCGACCGATCCCAAGATTCCCGACCCCGTCGATGTCATCATTTGGCCCGAGGGCTTTGTTTCAGGCTGGACGCTCGATCCGGTGTCGCTGGCAGTCGAGCGGGCCGAGCGCCTCGCCTGGAGCATGGTGCCTCGCAGCCCCGATGATGTCCCCGAGCTCACCGGTTTTCCATCGAAGATCAGCGCCACGATGGTCGTCGATGAGCTGTTGATTCTTCAGCAAGCCCTCGGTATCCCGATGGTGGTGGGGTCGGTCGCCTTTGAGAACCTGCGGATTGTGGATACGGACGATGGGATCGAGTATCTCCGCGATGCGATGTATAACAGCGCCTTTGTGATCCTCGATGGCGAGCCTCAGCCTGTGTGGTACGACAAGCTCCATCTCACGCCCTTCGGCGAAATCATGCCCTACATCTCTGCATGGGATTGGCTCGAAACCAAACTCCTCTCGATCGGGGCGCAGGGGATGCAGTTTGCGCTGAGCAAGGGCAAGAAAGTCAAACGATTGACGATTCCGATCCAGCGAGAAAATGAGACGGATTCGGTCTCGCTCGCCACCCCGATCTGCTTCGAGGCCACCATCTCGCATGTCTGCCGAGAACTGGTCTTTGAAGGCGGTCAGCGAAAAGCCCAGATCATGTTCAACCTCACCAATGACGGATGGTTCGGATCGTGGGATGCTGGGCGAGAAACCCACCTGCTCATCGCCCGTTGGCGGTGCATCGAACTCAACACCCCGATGGTCCGCAGCGCCAACACAGGCATCTCCAGCGTAATCGACCATCGCGGACAGGTGCAGTCCCGAACGATCACGCCGATTGACGCGCGGAATCCACGCCAGGGGTATCTGATCGCCGATGTGATCCTTGGGCAGGGTTCGACGATCTTCGCCCGTTTGGGGGATATCTTCGGCTGGTTGTGCTTTGGAACAATGCTTGTGTGGAGCCTTTCAGCGATCTTTCGTCGATCTCCTGCCGTACGACCTGCCGATACAAGTGATTCGCGTGTATGATGGATCGGGTTCGCCCGCTGGAGTTTCACGATATGATGATGAGCAAACGAACGAATGGAAAAACCTGCCTGCTCTTGGGTTCTTCCTTGGGCATCGCGTTTTGGGCTGTTGCCTGCGGATGCGGTGCAGAGATTCGCCCCGACGGGCCAAAGCGTGTGGTGTTCAATGAACCCGACGGATCGCAGCGTGTGGTCGAGGTTTCGCCCGCAGCCGAGCTTCGGGCAGCCGCGATTGATCAACTGATGCGACTGACCGCTGATCCATCTCCTGAAATCCGGGCCAACACCATCGAAGCACTGAGCTCGGTGACTTCGCAAGTCGAGCCTGTGGTGGCCCTTGCGTTGTCTGATCCCAACGCGGGGGTGCGCACGGTGGCAGCGATGGTCGCGGGGCGTTCGCAGCTGAGCTCATTGGCACCGACAATCCGTGGGTTGCTCGACGATGATTCTGCTTTCGTTCGATCGGCAGCGCTCTTTGCCTTGGGGTCCTTTGGCGAGTCGATTGATCTCTCTGAGCTCTCAGTGCTTCTCTTTGATGATCCGAATCCGCGTATCCGATCCCAGGCGGCGTTTATCCTCGGGGAACTGGGCGAGGCATCTGCGATCCCGATGCTCCAGCAGTCCATGACCCAGCCGATGGAGCGTGCATCACCGATCGAGAAGAAGATATTTCGGCTTCAGGTCGCCGAGGCCTTGTTCAAGCTCGGGCATGATGAGAGCATCGACTCAATCCGGGCCGCGTTGTATCCTTCTCGCCCTGACGAGCTCGAAGCGACGGCTTTGGCGGTGCAGATCATCGGGCAGATCCGCGATGAGCCTTCGATTGACCAGTTGATTTACCTCTCCGACCCCAATGCCGATATCCCGATGCCCGCCGAGGTCCGTCTGGGGGTTGCCAGTGCTCTGGCAGAGATGGGACACCGCGAGGGCGCCTTTGTGGCTGACGAGTATATGGATAACCAGATTGATACCATCCGTGCCCAGTCGGCAGCGGTGTATGGCAAGACTCGCAGCCGAGAGAATCTGGGCAAGCTTGAACAAATGATGCTCAATGACCCCTCGCCTTTGACTCGGGTTGCTGCTGCGGGGGCAATTGTGGACTACACGCACCGGGAACTGGGGCAATCCAGTGCCGGGCACACAAAAACAACGCGGTAAATCGACTTCCAACTGCACCCGATGACCGAGTTTGTGCGTATCGGCAGGCTCCCTTGGGTCTCAGGGGGTGCGTGCGGTGAATGTGCGGTGAAATTGACTCGGCCCAATGTCCATTCTTTGGGCCCAAATGATGCTACACTAGATACCCCCATTGGCAAGGATGTCGTCTCTGGGGTTGAAAACAGAAACTGATAATCTATCGAGCTTGGACTTGAGGAGCGGATCGTGCACATATTGACTAAGGTTTTCGTCCTATTCGCAGCGGTGCTCAGCATCATGATGGCGGCGTTGGCAATCTCGTATTCCGTGAATGCGGATCGCGTCACTGCGGACTATCGCGACATGATGGCTAAGGCGGATACAGCAATCGCCGACCAGGCGGCCCAAAAGGCAGCGCATGGTCAAGCCCAGGCGGCCCTCGAAGAGAACCTCAACGGGCTTCGCGATGAACTTGCCAGCCGAGATGCGGATACCCGCAGGCTCGAAGCTGCCAACTCCGAACTCCGCATCGCGCTTCGCCAGGCAGAAGCCGGGCGTGAGTCGATCACCTCGAAGATCGCCCAGCTCGGCGTCACCACCGAGACCCAGGCGCGGATCATCGACGAATACAAGACCGAACTTGATCGGCTCCGCACCGCTGAGCTCTCGTACCGCGATGAGAAGATCGACCTCGAAAAATCACTCTCGGACCTTGAAAGCCAGGTTATTGTCTACGAGCAGGTCAAACGAGCACTCCAAGAGCAGATCGAAGAGATGCGCATCGCACTCAACAACCCAGGCGGGACAAACGCTGCTGATGGCACGGATATGGCTACTGAAATCTCAGGCCCATTGATCCGAGGCTCGATCGACGAAGTCCGCAACGATCCTTCATCGGGCGATACGCTCGTCAAGGTCAACTTGGGCACAAACGATCGGCTCCGCGAGAACACCCGGCTCTATATCCATCGTGGCAATAACTACCTCGGCGAGCTGGTCATCTTCACTGTCGATCTCAACCATGCCGTCGGGCGCGTTGCTTATACTGCGGCGAACCAGTCCATCCGCGCCGGTGACCAGGTCATGAGCAAACTCGGTAGCTAACCACAGACGATCTCTCGAAAGGAGCACTCCATGAGTCAGTTTGGAATGCAGATGCCAGGCGGTCGTCAGAACAAAGGGGCAGGCCCTGATGTGTATACCGCGTTGATGTTCATTGGTGTGGTCGCGATGGGCGTCGCTGTCGCGATGCTCTGGATTGCCGGAACCAAAGTCGCACCCGAAGGCAACCCACTTAAGATCCAAGACCCCAATCGCATTGATCTCAAATCGTAAGCGGATTGAGCGGATGTATACGGACGATCACAGGTCCAGATATCCGCAATCAGGCATTGAAATGATCTCAAGCAATGAATCCGTGCATTTCAATGGCGACATTGCTTGACAATCTTCGACGATGGAATATCATCGTCTCGCAAGTGAGCACACGCGAAATCGTGTTCGCCCGATGGGGCGGTAGCTCAATTGGTTAGAGCCCCGGACTGTCGATCCGGAGGTTGCGGGTTCGATTCCCGTCCGCCTCGCTTGTTGAAGAGCCCCGAGTATTCGGGGCTTTTTTTATGCAGTGCTTT
>WFPK01000113.1 GCA_015487555.1 Phycisphaerales bacterium | reverse complement strand
TTGGTCTTCAGATGAAAATCAACCGTTTGGTCAAATCGCAGCGATTAGCGGCGACGACGACCAGCGACCAAACCGCCGAGCCCGAGAAGGGCCATAGCCGATGGTGCAGGAACGACATTGACCGAGACGCCGCCGAAGTCAAGATCGGTCAGCTGAGTCATGACGCCGGATCCGCCGTCATCGGTGAAGACTTCGAGCACGAAGGGGCCAACGCCGCCACCGGTCGACCAGTCAACCACGCCAGCCGAATCAGCTGCGATGGTCACAGCGAAGGTGCCGACCAACACAGGACCGCTACCGAGCATGGACTCAGGAGCTGCGGGGATGAATGGAGGGAAGATCAACTGACCGAAGATCAACCCGTTGTAGTTGCCGTCGCCAGCATGGCCATTGTCCTGGAACCCGAGGGCTGCCCAGTCTGGTGTTGATCCGACCATGTCGGTCACGATGCCAGCACCGCCAACAGCCGAAAGCGAGAACCCGCCACCAGCGATTGCGGTACCGAAGTCTGCGTCAGCGTACACGGAGAGCGTGAACGAAGTGGTGGTGGTGGAATCGACAGTCATTGCCGACGATGTGATGCTCAACGAGCCTGTTTGTGCTGTTGCTGCCGAAGCAAGACCGGCAACTGCAACGAGAGTAAGTGTACTCTTCATTTCTCTTTCTCCTCAGTGATGTATGGTTTCATGTTCACGAACCGAAACCTGTTACGGAATATACATTCCTGACCCAAGAGGATCATAATCAATCACGCCCACACATGCAAGCCCAAATCTCACGATCTTGCGGGCTTTTTTGTGATCCAGCCCCCCCATTTCCGAACACAACCCCGTCATCGAGCCCATCCCCGCGTAATTTCATCAAAAACAAGGGTCTTTGGTCCGAAAATATGCACAATTTGAACCACAAAAAGCAAAATTCTTTGGCGAAAAATGAAAATTGTGCCCCGCCCGGCTCAGTCTTCCACAGATCGACGCACCCACCACTCAATACGCATCGAATGGGTGTGTTTTTCGTCCGCCTGGAAATCCTCACAGCGAACCCGATCCCACCGCCGATCATCGAGCTCGGGAAAAACCGTATCGCCCGCGACCTGAGCGTGCACCCGCGTCCGGACGATCAAATCCACCAAACCCGCCCGATCCAGCGCCTGCCTATAGACATCCCCCCCGCCTGCGATCCAGATCGGCGATTCCATACCGGATACCTCTCCGATCGCGATCGCATCCTCTATAGAGGGTGCCACCCGTACCCCATCGCTCCGCTTCCCCCCTTCATCGCTCATCGAGCGTGAGAGCACAATATTGAGCCGATTGGGTAAAGGCCGATCGAGCGATTCAAAGGTCTTACGCCCCATAATGACGCTGCACCCCTTGGTCGATCGCATAAAGTGCTTCAAGTCCACAGGCAGATGCCAAGGCAAATCCCCATCGACCCCGATCACCCCATTCTCTGAACAGGCCACAATCATGGCAACCCGATACAGGGCATGAAAGCTGCGAAAATCGAAATCTTGAGGCTCATCCATACCAAAGAGGATAGCCAATCAGTCCGCTGCTGGTGATTCGGGTGTTCTTCGCATGTCGATCAGCACCCAGTCCGAATCGGGCGCGTCAGGCTCAAGCAGGATCGGTCGCCCATTGCCATCACGAACAATGCTCGGCACGCCATCCTCTCCCAACTCAATCTCAAACGAGAATCGCCTGCTCAACGACCGAAAGTTTCTCCGATCGACCTCCGGATCAATCTGCACCCCGCCATCAAGATCGCCATCGCCCCCCGCTGTGTACACCATATACCCGGTTTCATCCACCACATACTGCAAGGGAAACCCCGGATTGAATGGGTCTTGAGGCACACTTGGCAGGTACTTGGGTACAAGTTGATCGAGCGACTCGGGGAGTTGCCCATGATCCCGCTGATAGATTTCGATCGCGAGCATCGTCAGAAAGGCTGAGTTCGTGAGCCTGCCCTGAAAATACCGATTGACCGCCGACCGTATTGCGGGGGTCATCACATCCGCAGGCGAATGCCCAAACAGGCTCTCATCGGCTCGTGCATACCGTCCCTCAATCTGGGACTCGATCAACTGCAATCGCCACAGCGACTTGGGCCCTTCTCGAATCACCCGCTGAGCAGCATCCATCGCTGAGTGATATCGGCGGCGTTGCTGTTCTCGACTCTCTGCCCCAATGATCTTGAGCGGATCCATCGCCCTCTGTATTCGATCATCTACCTGATCTTCACTCTGCCCCCTGATTGTCATCGACATCAACTTTGACGAAAGCAACACACTCCCTTGCGGGGTGAGTCTGCCATTACCTGCCCCGTCATCGGTGTATAGCCGTTGAAGCACATCGTCGAACGCCATCCGCTCAAAGGATAAATCAAGATTGATCTCCCGCCCGGCTTGAGCGTACGCATGCGCGATCGAAACGAGTTGATCCGAGCTCCATATATCAGGCTGCTCAAGAATGCTCTGGCGAAATGAACTCGCTCCAAGATCGAGGATTGACATCCCGGTCAGTTCACTGATCATAAGTCCCTGGCTCAGGTTCTGCCTTGCGATCCCCGCGATCGCCAGATAGTTTTCCGTAGCCCGCTGCATATCGCCGTCCTCAATTGCGAGCTTGGCATCAAACGAGAGGAGATTGGCATATCGCCGCGTGATTTGCAAATCCGGCAACAAAACGCTGATGAGTAAATCTTGCGCTCGCGGATCACCATTGGGTTCAAGAAGTTTTAACTCGAACACGCCGTCCTCGATCTCCATGCTTTCATTTCGATCAGTATACAAAATCCCCACGATCGGACGCTGCGCAGCTTCTCTGATCTTGACTAGTTCGGGTGCAAAATCTCTGACCAAACCAACCGTTCTCAGGTATTCCGGATCGCCAGGCTGATACTCGTTGATTGAACTGCTGATCTGATTCAGAAATGTGTTTCTTGACAACTTCGCTTGACCTTGTTCGCCCCCATCCTCCTGAGCACGATATTGATACCATTGCTCAAGCACCAGCCGCTGCCATGCGATATCCGCTTCCTGATACACCCCCCACGCCTTCTCATCCTCCGAATACCCATCATTCCGCGCATTCAACTCCGCGATATAGTTCCGCTTGATCGCAGGCTTGCCCATATAAAACCGCACCGCCAGCGAGCTGTAGCCGACGATCAACACCAGAATCAGCACACCCGTCGCCCGCTTCATATTCCGATACGCCCGCCAATACAATGGCCGCTTGCGCTTCATGGATCGGCGCATGAGTTTGGCGATCCGTTTGGGGTCGCCAAAGGTTGACGCGATCTCTTCGCCACTCCGCCCCGCTTCGATCGCATCTTGCGTATGGGCAATCAACTCGCGAGCGATCTCGGCCCGCTCATTGGCCCAGAGCTTCGAGCGCTTGAGCGTTGTTCGGATCAGCGCATCGACCTCATCGGGCAACGCCGCCTCGTCGAGCAGATCAAACGCAGCGTGGTTCGGATACCCCATATACCGCACCCGACGCCAAAGATTCAACAAAGGCGACCGGACCACCGACCACCGCCACGCTTTGGAAAGTGTAGAGCCGCTCATGCCGGGGCTCCTTTCAACACGCCGATCGACACCATCGCCTCGTTGAGCTTTTCCCATGCTTCCATGTCGGCCTTGAGTTTTTTCTTGCCCTTGCCGGTGAGGCAATAGTATTTCCGATCCCTGCCATTGTCTGCCGAGCGCCAGTTGGCCTCGATGAGCTCCTTGGCTTCGAGGTTGTAGAGCATTGGGTAGAGCGTCGATTGCCCCATCGCCAGGACGCCTTGGGTCTGCTTGGCGAGTGCTTCGACGAGTTCGTATCCGTACATTTCGTGCCTTGAAAGTAGCTTCAAAACCGCGGTCGGCCCCGCGCCACGCATGAGTTCTCGTTCGAGTTTCATCAGGATTCTCCTTGAGGCAGCCTACGCCACCCATACTATGTACCACATAGTATAGGTGGCGGTTGCATCTCTCTCAAAATATCCCCATCTCCTCCCCCGGAAGGGAGGAGAAAAAAGGTCGCATTTGCATGAAAACGAGTCGTCAGACACGATCTACCGTGCCAACAGCTTCACCCGCGAAGTCTCATGCACCGTCCCCCGCCGATGGTGCAGCGTCACGGTCTGCCCGGGCTGATATTTGCCCAGAATCCGGATCAGTTCGAAGAGATCGCGGGTGGGCTTGCCGTCGATCGCGGTGATGACGGATCCGAGCCGCAAGCCTGTCCGCGATCGAGCATCACCTGGGAGCCCCCGAACCACCACGCCATCGCCCGTGCCATTTTCGATCTCGATGCCCAGGGTCGCCTTCAGGTCTGACCCGGTCTCAGGCACGGTTTCAAGCGCGTCGATCCATGCTTGAAAATCTTGCTCGATGTCATCGAGCTCCTTGCCCAGCACCGTTTCGAGGGCGCTGATGCCGGTGGGATCGGCGCGGTACTGCTGGGTATAAGTCTGGTAAAATGCGCTGAGTTTGCGTTGATCCAACAGGTAGAGCATGATCGTGCGCGCATGGGCGTACTTGGCCAATGGGCGCTTGGCGGTAAACGCATTCATCGGCGTGTTCGCCAGCGCCTCAATGCTCGGCATCCGGTGCCGATCGTTCGTCCGCTTGATGATGTTCGTCCGCCACGACGCAACGGGCACCAACTCGCCCCCCACGATGTCATAATCCTCCGCCAACGACGCCAACCCCTCCTGAATCCACGGGGCATGGGCCTGCCCGAGCCGATTCATATCGCGCCAGTGCAGCACATGGACAAACTCATGCCGAAGCGTCGCGCCCAAATCCTGCGCAACCAATCGACGCTTCTGGTGCTCGTAGGCCCCACCGACGGAACTGATATTCCCCCGAACGCTCGGCCCGAACACCGTGATCGCCCATTTGGCAAACCCCGCCCGATCGGGCAACGCCACCATCACCCAAGGCTGATCCTCCAACGAATCCACCCCCGAAAACAACACCCCATTGCCCCACTGCGCGATCAGAAACAACTCGTCCTGGGCCTGATCCGTCGCGATCTGGTCATGGGCGGACACCAGCTCGATCTTGAGTTCCTCATCCGTCCGAAGCTCGATCTTCTTGCGAATCAGCCCCTTGATCGAATCGAGATCGTTGCTCCGACGCGCTTCGAGCAATGCCTGCCAGTTGGTGACGAGTTCGGTATAAAAGGGCATCTGCCGAAGCGTTGCCAGATCAGGATCGCGCGTGATCTGCCTGATGTCGGTGAACCCGAGTGTGATTGATTTCGAGAGCGCATCGACCGCCCCTTGCCCGTCGCCTTGCATCGACAACGCCGATGCAAGGTTGTAATGCCCGACGAACGAATCCGGGCGAAGCTCGATGAGCTGACGAAAAAGAGACTCGGCTTCTTGGTACTCCTGCTCCCCCATCGCTGCGATGCCCGCCGACTCCAGCTCCGAAGGCTTGGGCTCAGCGATCGCAAACGAACACGAAACACAGAAGCAGAGCAAGAGCACGATGAGCAGGCGTGGATGGCACATGATGTGTTTCATAGCGTATTATCCGTCCCGATGGGCGTTGGCGTTGCGTGCAATGAGCAACTTGAGGGCTTGGGGATAGGCTTGGCACTCAAGGGCAAACACCCGGTCGCCCAGTTCGTGCGCAGAATCGGTGCGATTCACCGGGCAACGCAGCTGAACAATCACCGACCCCGTGTCATACTCATCGTCGGCAAAGTGGACCGTACACCCCGATTCATCAACTTCGCCCCGCTTGGCTGCGTCGATCACCGCCTGATGCACCCGGTACCCGTGCATGCCCTTGCCTCCGAAATCTGGAAGCAAAGCCGGGTGGATATTGATGACCCGATCGCGCACCCGATCCGTGATCGGCACCAACTTGAGATACCCCGCGAGCACCACCAGATCAATCTCATGGGCATCACAGATTCCATCGAGCCAATCAGGATCAAGTAAACCTGTATGCACATGGGTCTCGATCCCTGCATCGCGTGCTTTGTGCGCGCCGAGGCATTCGCGTGATGCGATCACCACCGGGATATCGACTTCGAGATCGCCTTGGTCGATGTGCGTGAGCAGATTCTCAAGCGTCGTCCCCGAACCCGAGAGCAGCACCGCCAATCGAGCTGGGCAATGGAACTTGGGAAGTTCATCAAAACTCATCGAGCTTGTCCATCGCTCGTGTGCCCATCGCCCGGCTTGGCATCGCGGAAGGGGAAGGGCTTGCCATCGCGCATGCCGACAAGTGTGATCTTCGCGCTCGTCACGGGCACCACTTCATGGGTCGTAAACCGCTCAGCCTGCACCTCGACCTGGACATCCAGGCTTGTGCGCCCAAAGCGGGTGGTGTGGGTGATGAAGGTGACGATATCGCCGACGAACACGGGCGCGTGGAACTCGACCTTATCGACCGCAGCCGTCACCCAGTCGAGATCGCCGTGCCGCCTTGCCTCGACGAACCCGGCCTGGTCGATGTAGCTGAGGATGATCCCGCCGAAGATCGTACCATAGGGATTGGTTTCGCGGGGCATGGTGACGATGCGCATCGCCATGACCTTCTCGTCGATCGGGGTCTTGGAGCTCAAATCTTTACTCATGCTCATGCTCGATTCGCAGATCCGCAAACACACACGCGGGCAAGTAGCGCTCGACGACAGGCTCCCACCCATCCGGGCCGATCATACCTTTGACGAAGCTCGATGACACCTCGCAGAGCTCGCGTGGCGGCATCAAAAACACCGTCTGCAGCTGATTGTTCAAATCCGAGTTCACATAGCGCATCCCGCGTTCGTACTGGTAGTCGGCTTCATTGCGGATGCCTCGGATGACGAATCGGGCATTGGCGCGGTGGGCATAGTGCGCCAGAAACTCGTTTTCGAGCGAGGCGATCTCGACATTGTCATGCTTGGCGCAGATCTTGGCCAACCAACCGACGCGTTGGTCGAGCTCGTAGGTGTACCCTTTTTCGGGGTTGCGCGCCGCTGCGACGATGAGTTTGTCGAAAAGCCGGGCGCCCTGCTCGATCATCCACACATGCCCGTTGGTCGGGGGATCAAAGCTCCCAGCATAGACTGCGGTTTCGCCCATTGGGGTGCTCCTTGTTTGATTACACCGTTTGCCGAGCGACCGCCTCGACGGCGCTGGTAAAGATACGCAGCCCGGGTGGCTGGGATTTTTTCGTCTGCGCATCGAGGCGCGTCCAGAACGGGTGCCGATTCCAATCGAGCGCCCGCTCGGGGTGAGGCATCAACCCGAATATCCGCCCGGTGGGATCGCAGATTCCCGCGATGCCTTCGACCGAGCCGTTGATGTCGGTGGCGTATTGGAGGGCGATCTGGTTATTGGCTTTGAGTGATTCGAGGACAGCTGAGTCTTTGGTGACCAATCGCCCCTCGCCATGGGCGACGGGGTAGAGGATTTCATCGCCGAAGGCAGCGAGCCGGTGTGTCCAGATGCAGTTCGAGTCGGCGTTGGGTTTCATTTCGACCCATTGGTCGATGAATCGCCCGTGGTCGTTGTCGGTCAGGGCAACCGAAGGCTCCTGATTTTTACTGCCGGGCAAGAGTCCGATCTGCACCATGACCTGGAACCCGTTGCAGATTCCGATCATCGGAACGCCCCGCTGGGCCGATTCGAGAAGCTGAGGCATGAGTTTCTCGCGGGTGTGCATCGCTTTGATGCGCCCCGAAGCGATGTCGTCGCCATAAGAAAACCCACCTGGGAACCCAACGAGGTCAAAATCGGCAATTTGTGCGGGTTTGGCGAGGAGTCGATCAAGATGGACCAACTCCACATCGGCCCCGGCGAGCGTAAATGCCCGACAGAGCTCGACATCACAGTTGGTCCCGGCTGTCCGGATCACGAGTGCTTTGGGCATGGGCATATTCAATCGTAGGACACGATTCTGATCCATGACGGGAAGGATTGAGATGAGTTGGTGCATATAATTGGCGAGACGATCGGGCGGGTGTCCATTGGGGACAAGAAGATATTCACAATCATCGCTCATGCCCATGCAAGGCGATGAAGAGAAACGAAAGGGCATCGATGCCTGTAGTTCACCCATTTCGAGCTGTTCAATACAACCAAGGCGTCGGCGATGTCTCCGGGTTGATCGCGCCGCCTTATGATGTGCTTGACCTGAATGCCAAGCAGACGCTGCTCGCTGGCGATCCCCACAATATCGTGGGGATCGACCTGCCTCATGTCCCTGCCAAAGAGCTCGGCCCCAAAGAGGCCTATGAAGAGGCGGGCGATGCGTACCGTGCGATGCTCGACTCTGGCGTGCTTGCCCAACGCGAAACACCAGCCATTTTCGCCTATCGGCAGACCTTCGCGTTCGAAGATGAGCCCTACCAACGCTGTGGTATGGCGGCCACACTCGAAACCGTGCCCTTTGGCCCTCGCGATGGCGGGGGTATCCTCGCACACGAGCAGACCTTTGGCGGGCCTAAAGAAGACCGCAAAGCGCTCATCAACGCCCTGCAATGCCAGTCCTCGCCAATCTTTGGGCTTCATCAAGACGAGCACGGCACGGCTGTCGAACTCCTCCACCGTGTGATGGATTCGCGCGATCCGGACATGACTGCGGATATGGGCGATGGGATCAAACACGAAATCTGGACGATCGACGACGACGCGACAATCACAGAATATCAAAACGCCCTGGCGGGCGAAGATGTGTTCGTCGCTGACGGGCACCACCGGTACAACACCGCGCTCAATTACCTTGCCGAGCTTGAATCCAAGGACGAGGTTGGTGCCGATCACCCGGCACGCCGAACGATGTTTGTGCTTGTGTCGATGTCCGATCCGGGATTGGCCATCGGACCAACCCATCGGGTGCTCGGAGGCATGGAAGAGTACGAGATCGAGAAGTTCATCGAAGCAGCACAGGGGCTGCTCAATATCGAACCGATCGACAACGATCCACAGACCTTCCTTTCGCAGATGGACACCCTCGCCGAGCGTGAGCAAACCAATGTGTTCGGGATTTACGACTACGCCACCGGGTTGTGCTTCGGCGCCTGGCCCGCGGTTCCTGATCCGTTGGAGATGCAGTTCCCCAAGCAATCGCAAGCCTGGCGGAACCTCGATGTCGCGATCATTCAGCACATGATCGTCGAAGAAATCTGTCAGCCCGAGCTCAACAACGGCGAACCGATCAACTGGGCCTTCCCACACTCGATCGACGAGGTGCTCGCGATTGGCAAAGGCGAAGAGACCGGTTCGTCGATCGCTGGGGGCGGCAAGCCTCAGCTTGCGATTATTGTGCGTCCGACGCCATTGGAAGCGGTGCGTGATATTTCGCGTGCCGGCGAGTTGATGCCTCAGAAATCGACTTTCTTTTATCCCAAGTTGGCAACGGGGCTCTGGCTCAACCCGGTGGGTTGATTTTTCTCGATCTGGCAGGTCCTGCGATGTGCTTTCCCTGTTCTATCGTGGCTGTGGTTTGTCACGGTTCCGTCCGTTTTTTGTGGTTTGGGTGCGATTGAAGGGCGGAATCACCGATCAGAGGGCTTATGCTCTGTGCGATGAATGCTTCCAATGCTGTGTTCAACATGATGAATCGGATATCCATCCGAATTATGTTGCCCCGGTGAGGGCAGGATGCTTTGCATCCCCCACTCACGGGGCTCGCCGATCGCTGCCGATCACTTGATAAATACGGCTCGATCGGCACGAATCGCGTTCAAAACCACACAACCCAGCCATACCATGAAGGCCGTTGCGATTTCGCTGCGATCTGGAGATTGACCCGATATGTCCGATACACAAACCACCGACAACAAACCGAACTATAAGAAGACCCTGAACCTGCCCAAGACCAGCTTTCCGATGAAAGCGAATCTCGTGCAGAACGAGCCGGCATCGCTCAAGCGGTGGAATCAGCTCGGCGACAAGCAGGGGATCTACAAAGCCATGCGTGAGAAGGCAGCGACCTTCGACAAGAAGTTTGTGTTCCATGATGGGCCGCCCTATGCCAATGGGTCGATTCATCTGGGTCATCTGATGAACAAGTGCCTCAAGGACTTTGTGGTGCGGAGCAAGTTCATGGACGGGTTCGATACGCCGTTCGTTCCTGGGTGGGATTGTCATGGGTTGCCCATCGAGCACAAGGTGATGACGGATCTGGTTGAGTCGGGCAAGTTCAAGAAGCTCGAGGGGCTCGATGATGACACGCGCCGGATGGCCGTGCGAAAAGAGTGCAAGTCATACGCCTCCAAACAAGTCAAACTCCAAACCGGTCAAATGGAACGGCTGCTCACCTGCGCCGATTACAAAGACCCGTACCTGACGATGGTGCCTCGGTATGAGGGGGCGGTGTTGGATGTACTCTCGGGTTTGTGCGCACAAGGGTTAGTCTACAAAGCGCTCAAGCCGGTGCACTGGTCGATCGCCAATGAGACGGCACTAGCCGATGCGGAACTCGAGTATCAGGATCGTGAAGATTTGTCGGTGTATGTTGATTTTGAAGCTGCTGATGGGGATGCGGTGTATGAAGCGTTCGGGCTCGGCGAGGACGATCGCCCGGGTACCAAGCCAAGCTTTATGATCTGGACGACGACGCCTTGGACCTTGCCTGCGAACCTGGCGATCGCGGTGCATGAGAAGTTTGAGTACGCGCTTGTGCGCGTTGATGGGAACATCACGGTGATGGCGACGGAGCTCGTCGAGAAGGTCTGCGCCAAAGCCAAGGCGGAGGATGTCGAGACGCTGGCGACTTGCTCGGGTGAAAAGCTGATGGGATTGCGATACATCCATCCGCTGCGTGATTGTCCGCCGACGCCATCGGGCGAGCCCGATGCGGATACTTGCAACTGCTACACGATCGTCAGCGCGGACTATGTGACGCTCGAAGATGGGTCGGGGCTGGTCCATACCGCGCCCGGGCACGGGGCTGACGATTATTTGACGGGGTTGCGTGTTGGGCTGCCGGTGTATTGCCCGGTTCGAGGTGACGGCACCTACGACGAAACCGTCCCCGAATGGATCGAAGGCATGTCGATCTGGGAAGCCAACGAGCTCATCGCCAATCGGCTGACCGAATCGGGGCATATGTTCTTCTCGCACAAGTTCATGCATAGTTATCCCCATGACTGGCGATCCAAAACGCCTGTGATCTTCCGGTGTACGGAGCAGTGGTTTGTGGATGTCAACAAGCCGACCAAGCGCGACGGCAAGGGGCTTCGGGAGATGGCCCTTGAAGCAACGCAAGAGGGCGGGAGTGTGCACTTCGTCCCGGCATGGGGGCAGAACCGCATGCGAGGCATGCTCGATTCGCGCCCGGACTGGTGTATCTCGCGCCAACGGGCATGGGGCTTGCCGATCCCGGCGTTCACAATGCCCGATGGCAGCGCGTTCATGACCGAGGCATCATCGAAAGCGGTCGCTGATGTTGTGCGCGTCAAGGGGTCGGATTTGTGGTTCAGCGAATCGCCTGAGGTCTTGCTCGAAGGGTACGACCCGAGCAACGATCCTGAAGCACCCGCCGAACTCAAAGATGGATCGGTCACCTTCGCCGATCTCAAGAAAGGGCAAGACATTCTCGATGTGTGGTTCGAGTCGGGATCGTCGTGGAACGCGGTGATGCGCGAACGATCCAATGGCCAAGACTACCCGATCGACCTCTATCTCGAAGGGTCGGATCAGCATCGCGGATGGTTCCAGTTGTCGTTGCTGCCGTCGCTGGGTGTGATGGGTGAGCCGGCGTTCAAGACGCTGCTCACGCACGGGTTCATGGTGGACAAGGACGGCAAGAAGTTGTCCAAATCCGCCGGCGCAGCCCTCAAGGATTTGTTCGATCGGTATGGGGCCGATGTCTTGCGTTGGTGGGTGTGCTCGATCGCGTACGAGAACGATGTCAAGGTCGACGAGGAGTTCTTCAAGCTCGCAGGGGAAAGCTACCGCAAGGTGCGCAATACCTTCAAGTTCATGCTCTCGAATCTCAACGAGTTTGAACCCGATGATTCGATCTCGTTCGATGAAACGAGTCTTGAAGCATGGGTGCTTGGTGAGTTTGACCAGTTGATCGAGAAGGTCGTCGCGGCGTACGCCTCGTATGCCTTCCATGAAGTCCACAAACTGATCTACAACTTCTGCAACACGACGCTCTCGGGTGAGTATCTCTCGGCGGTCAAAGATCGGCTCTATTGTGACTCGGCGAACTCACCCCGGCGCAGACGATCGCAGCAGGCGTTGTTCATCATGACCGATGGCTTAGCCAAGTTGCTCGCGCCGGTGATGTGTCATACCGCCGACGAGGCGTACCGCAGTTTGCATCACGCCGAACCCAAGGATGCGAGCGTGTGTGTGCATTTGACCGGATTCCCATCGGCAACGGGGGTCAAGGCATCGGACGAATGGGACAAGGCGATGGCGATGCTCGAAGATGCCCAGCGGGTGCTCGAGCATTCGCGGGCCGAGCAGGGGATCGAGAATCCGCTTGATGCGGGGTTGAGGATCAGTGATCCTGATGGCGTGCTTGGCAAGTTCAATGCCGACGACCTCGCCGACTTCTGTGGCGTCTCGCGGGTGGAAATCAGTCCAACCGGCGAGACCGTGGTGACTGATCTGCGCGACGAGCCTCGGTGTGATCGGTCATGGAAACGCGACGGCACGGTCAAGCTTCGCTCCGATGGCGGGATGCTCTCGGATCGGGATGCAATGGCGGTTGGGGTGGAATAATCGTCCGAGAACTCAGATGGGCGGGCCGATTATGCCGTGTTGTCTAAACGCAACGGGGGGTTCTCGCGTGGGTGTTGCGAAATTGCGACGCGATGGAACCCGGCGGGGTTTGCGGGCCGAAAATGAGTGCAATGAGCACCAACCCACACAACCCGCCCCCCGATGACTCGAATAACCCAGCACCTGAAAAGAAGACCATCCGCCCGCCGGGTGTGCTCGAAGCGCGGGATTGTTCATCGGGCCCGATCGCTGCCGATCAGGTAACGATGCTTGCCCATGAGCTGAGCAACATGCTCGATGGGTCGATGCGCTGGCTCGGGCTCGCAGCAGCTGCGTTGCCCGAAGAAGATCGGATGCGCGATCTTGACAACATCACCAAAGCCCGCGAGCAGATCAAGACGGTGCTCTCGACACTCGAGCGGATGAGCTCGATGGTCAACGCGGCGATGCGTTCCAAGTCGGTGCCGATCGGGTCGCCCTTGCTCGGGGTGTCGAGCGTGGTGACGATCGCGATGGTGATCGATCATGCGGTCGATGTTGTTCGCCCGTTGGCCTCTCAGGCGGGGGTACGGATCGAGGTGCGGATTGATCCGCGCGCGGGTCGATTGGCAGCGGGCCCGATGTACACCGTGGTGCTCAATGGGCTCTTCAATGCGGTGCAGTCGATTGCCAAAGCAACCAAGCCCGATTCGCTCGACCCCGGGGGGCTTATCGAGATCATCGCACGCGTTGATGCCAAACGCGAAGAGACCGTCATCGAAATCTTCGACGATGGCGTCGGGCTCCATAGCAGCGTCCGGAACAATCAGGCGTTCAAACATGGTGTGAGTACAAACGAAGAACGATCGGGCATCGGATTGTCCATGGCCCACCAGATTGTCGAGCAACTCGAAGGGATCATCACGCTGACGGATCGCCAGGAGCGGGCAGGCTCGGCGCGCCCGGGCGCGGTGCTTGGGGTGTGTATTCCTTCGGTGTATGAACCCGATGATGACGGGGAGATCGGCGAGCTGGAGATCGGGAAATAGCCATGGGCGAGCAGCCTCGCATTCTGATAATTGACGATGATCCAATCGTCGCCGACTCACTGGCCGAGTTCTTTACCAACGAAGGATGCAAGGCGGTGTCGGTCTATTCGCCCTCGGCTGGGCTCCATGAGCTAAGCCAAGCGGAGGGGAGCTCCGCCGGGGCGTATCAGGTCGTGATCTGTGATATCAACCTCCCTGAAATGGGTGGGCTTGATCTGCTCCGCGAGATCATCAAGCTTCATCGCCAGACCGCTGTCATCATGCTCACCGGATATGGCACAGTCGAAACCGCAGTCCAGGCGCTTCGACTCGGCGCGATCGATTTCCTGACCAAGCCCGTCGTCGATGACGAGCTTCGGCTCGGGCTCGAGCGGGCGCTGCGCCATCATGAGCTTGCGCGTGAGAACACCACGATGCGCTCAAGGCTTGAATCGACCTTCGGGCTCGGCAACATGGTCGGAGGCGACCATCGGATGCTCAAGATCGCCGAGACAGTTCATGCCGTGGCCAACTCGCGGACAACCGTCCTGATGACTGGCGAATCGGGCGTGGGCAAGAGCATGATCGCCAATGCGATCCATCAGGCATCGAACCGCCAGGCCCAGCCCTTTGTCGAGCTCGCCTGCGGGTCGATCCCCGAAACGCTGCTTGAGTCCGAGTTGTTCGGGCATGTCAAGGGTGCTTTTACTGGAGCGCACGCCGACAAGGTGGGCAAGTTTTTAGCAGCCGATGGCGGGACGCTCTTTCTCGACGAGATCAACTCTGCTTCGCCTGCGATGCAGCTCAAACTCTTGCGTGTGCTTCAAGAGCGTAAGTTCGAGCCGGTGGGTTCGAACGAGACGATCGAGGTCGATGTGCGGGTGATCCTGGCGAGCAATCAATCGCTCGAGGATTTGGTGGCTTCGGGCGATTTTCGTCAGGATTTGTATTACCGGATCAATGTGGTGAAGATCGAGATGCCGCCCTTGCGTGAGCGCGTTGGCGATATCCAGAGTTTGGCAGAGCACTTTCTTGAGCAGCAGGGCAACGAGCTGGGTCGTCGGCTCAACGGGTTTACACCCGATGCGCTCGATGCGCTGCGTCGGTACAGCTATCCCGGCAATGTGCGCGAGCTCTCGAACATCGTCGAGCGGGCAGCGGTGCTTTCGCGTTCGCAGACGATCGGGGTCGATGATCTGCCGGCGCATGTGCTTGAGTGCGAATCCAACACGATGCGATTGGCACCGGACCCTGATGATCAGCCTTGGATTCCGATGTCACTGGGCGAGGCGATGGTCGAGCCCGAACGGCGGATTATCTGCCGCGCACTCGAAGCCAATAGCTGGAATCGTCAGCAAACCGCTGAGGTGCTCGGGATCAATCGAACCACGCTCTACAAAAAGATGAAGCAGCTCGGCATTGATCCCGAGGATCATGCCCAGGCGGGCTAGCCCTTGAGTCGCCCGACGAGCGAAGCAGCTTTGACCTCGACACCCTTGAGAATCGACTCGAGCATGTCGCGATTGGGCGCATACTCCTTGGCGGTGGACATGCTCACCCACTCCTTATCAACAAGCTCGGCGAAGTATTGGGTGAAGGAGATCATGCCCTCTTCGCCGCTCGATGCCACGACCGAAGGCAAATCGGCATCGCGCTCCTCGCGGATAAGCTCACGCACCATCGGCGAAGTCAAAAGCACCTCAACTGCGGGCACAACCTTCGTGCCTGTGATTTCATCGTTGGCGGGGATCAGACGCTGGGCGCAGATGGCTTTGAGTGTCGCTGAGAGTGAGTTGCGGACAAAGGCGCGTTCGTCTTGGGGGAAGAACTCGAGCATCCGCCCAAAGGCTCCCATCGTGTCGGCGGTGTGCAGGGTCGCAAAGACCAGATGCCCGGTCTCGGCTGCCTGGATCGCCGAGAGCACCGTTTCCTGATCGCGCATCTCGCCGATGAAAATCACATCGGGGTCTTGGCGCACCACATGGCGGAGCGCCTCGTGGAAATCAATGACATCAATCCCGATTTCGCGTTGGGAGATGATGGATTGCTTTGGTGTGAATCGGTACTCGACGGGGTCTTCGATGGTGATGATGTTCTCGCCTCGCGTGGCGTTGACCTCATCGAGCATCGCAGCGAGTGTCGAGGACTTGCCCGATCCTGTCACCCCCACGATCAGGACAAGCCCGTCACGCTCGCGATGAACGATCTGCGAATAGACCTCGGGGAGGTGGAGATCGGCGTAGCTGGGAATCTCGGCCTTGACGCGCCGGATGGCTGCATGGGTGTGATTGCCCGAGCGGAGCAGGTTGATCCGGAACCGATCGCCCCCGGTTCCATCAGTGCTTTCAAGATGCCAAGCAAAGTCAAGATCCCCGGTTTCCTGAAACTTTTTCTTCTGGAGCTCAGAGAGCAACGGATCGAGCAGGTGGTCTGCTTCGTCTTCGGTGACGGGCTCGCCGTCGATCGGGCGGAGCGCCCCGCCGATGCGGTAGGTTGGGGGGATTCCGACCTTGATATGCAGATCAGACGCATCGAGTCGGGACATGGCACCGAGGAGTTTTTTGATATTGAGCGCACCGCGAATCATTGCAGCCCCCTTCATAATGGACCTGATTGTCCAGTGCGCATTCTATCGTATTGGCATCGCAGATGGAACCGCCGATTGGATATCTCGCCAAGAATCGGGCTCAATGCACCACAGGCGGATACAAATACTCCTTGGAAACATGCCAAAGCCTCAAACGCTGTCCGAAGAATACTACAGTTGAAGCGAAGTTCAAAGGAAACCAACCAACTCGGAGTTTGATCGATGAAAAAAGCAGTGGTACTTGGCGCAGGCATGGTCGGGGCAGTGATGGCGACGGATCTGGCGGGTGATCCAGACTTTGAAGTCACGCTGGTCGATCTTCACCAGAGCGCACTCGACAAAGCGACCCGGCACGCAGCGAAGATGGGCGTCGCGTTCAAAACCGCGTCGGCCGATCTGAGCGATGTCCAAGTCCTCAAAGCCGTCATCGCCGATTACGATATCGTGCTGGGCGCGCTGGCGAGCCGGATCGGGTTTCAATCGCTCCGCGCGATCATCGAATCGGGCAAGAACTACGCCGACATCTCGTTCATGCCCGAAGATTCGTGGGACCTCGACGCCCTGGCCAAAGAGCACGGCGTCACCGCGGTCGTCGATATGGGCGTCGCGCCCGGGATGAGCAATATGCTCGCCGGATATGGGGCGAGTCTGCTCAAGGAGTGCACGAACATCGAGATTTATGTCGGCGGGCTGCCACGGGTACGCACCTGGCCCTTTGAATACAAAGCCGGGTTCTCGCCAGCCGATGTGCTCGAAGAATACACCCGCCCCGCACGGATCGTCGAGCACGGGCAGATCGTCGTCCGTGAAGCACTGAGCGAACCAGAACTCATCGACTTCGATGGGCTGGGCACGCTCGAAGTGTTCAACACCGACGGGTTGCGTTCGTTGGCGTACACGATGGATGTGCCGTTCATGAAGGAGAAGACGATGCGCTATCCCGGGCACATCGAGCTGATGCGTATCTTCCGCGAGACCGGGTTGTTCAGCCAGAGCCCGATCGAAGTCGAAGGCGGCACCGTCAAGCCTCTGGATGTCATCAGCAAGCTGATGTTCCCCAAGTGGACCTACGACGAAGCCGAGGAAGATTTGACGATTATGCGGATCATCGTCGATGGGCTCGACGACAAAGGCGCTTCGGTTCGCCACCAGTGGGACCTGCTCGACTACTACAACCAGGGCGCCACAAGCATGTCCCGCACCACCGCCTACCCCTGCGCCATCATCGCCCGTATGATCGCCAAAGGCCAACTCAAAATGCCCGGGGTCATCAACGCCGAGCAGATCGGGCCTCAGGCGGGTTTGGTCGATCATGTCATTGCCGAGCTTGGCAAGCGTGAGATCAACTATCGGTATCAGCAGCTTGCGTTGTGATTCATTCGGGCTTTACGATCAGTGCGTCGCTGCAAACCAGCGCGTCGATATTGGTTGATTGGAAACACCGAATCGCATCTTCGACGGTCTCAACGATGGGCTCTCCATTATCATTGAAGCTGGTGTTGAGCAACACCCCCACTCCGTCGCGTGCCCGGATTTCTCCGAGCAGGTCGTAGAGCAGCGGTGTGGAGGTGGACGAGACGGTTTGCAATCGCCCGCTGCCGTCAGCATGGGTCACCGCGGGGATGCGTTCTCGGTATTGCTCACGAACCATTGTATTGACGAGCATATAGGGTACCGCAAAGTCCGCATCAAACGCCTCGCTGGCGTGCTCTTCTTGCACGATTGGCGCAAATGGCCGAAACGCTTCGCGGTGCTTGACGCGAGCATTGATGTGGTCCTTCATCCAATCCGGGCGAGGCCAACAGAGGATACTGCGCGCACCGAGCGCACGGGGCCCGTGCTCTGATCGCCCTTGAAACCACCCAACGATTTTCCCATCCAAGAGCAGGTCCGCGACACGCTCGATGAGTTCTTGTTCGCGTTTTCCACCATGTTCGACAAGCAATGCCGCTGCATCTTGAGCCGATCGTGTGGGGCCCAGGTAGACTTGATTTTTCTGGAATGGTGCGATGCCTTCGAGGATATTGTAATAACCAAAGAGGGCAGCCCCGAGGGCAAGTCCGGCATCGCTGGCTGCGGGCTGGACAAAGAAATCGTCTATTTTTCCTGTGTCGAGCAGCTCATCATGAATCTGCCGATTCGCCACGACATTGAGCGCCACGCCGCCTGCAAACCCCAACCGGCGGGCACCGGTTTGCTCGATTGCCCGCCGAGCCAAGTGCATCACCGCGCGGAGAAGCTCTCGCTGTCCCCACGCAGCCGCATCGGCGAAATATGGGTCCGTCGGGTCTTCATTCGTACGATACCGAAAATCTTTACCCGCTCGAAGATGCTCATAAATGTATCCCATCAAGTCAGTATCAATCCCATCGAAGAGCTCATCGGGAAATGGCTCGAACAAATCACTTTGGGACTGTCCATAGGCTGCAAGCCCCATCGTCTTCCCTGCGTGCATATGCCCGAACCCAAGCACACACTCTGTAAGCCAGGCATAGAAAAGACCAACGCCGCTGCAAAGAGAGACTTCCTTACGCTCAATTGTTCGCCCGCGCCCGACAAAGATACTCTGGGTCTCTACCCGATGATCGAACAGCACCATCTTCCATATCTTCTCGAGCGATTGCTCGCCCGTCGATTCTGCGTCCATTTCGCGGAATGTATGGAACTGACCGCCGGGTCCTGTTTTTCCATCGCCCCAGGTGCTCCCCCGCCCATCGATAACAAGCAAGGCGCCAGGCTCGCCATCCATCGCCCAGTCGGTCGTATGCCATGCGGATGCTGCATGGAGCAGGTGATGATTCGCAAAATAACACGGCGTCTCCGCGGCCGATGCAAAGAACGCTCGCTCTTTGGGATCCGTCCAGTGCTCCCAGTGAGCCCCGGGAACTTGCTCATACCACTTTGATCCATACGCCCAGTTTGTTTTTTCAAACACAACCGCATCGAGTTGATCGGGCTCAAGGCCGAACTCCCCAAGACATGCTTGGATTGCATGTTCTGGAAACTCTCTGCTGTTTTTTTGTCGTGATAGCCGTTCTTGAGCAATGGCGACACACCGGAGCTCTCCATCACGCTCACAGACAAGGGCCGCTCCGGTATCATGACCAGGGCCAAGCCTCAACCCTAGCACCGCTTTCATTTTACCCATCTGATTGTTCTTTCCTTCTTGACCAAACTTGAGCACATAGCCGCATACACGCCTGCCAATCCCCTTGGTATCGGGTTATTCCAACAACCGAGCCCAAGATATGCAATCCGTCCAAGCGGCCTCACCTATAGCACACAAGGACCCAAAACGAAAACTGCCCAGCACCATCGGGTGCTGGGCAGCATGTGTTTTTCGGAAAAAGCGGGTGAACGGATTTGAACCGTCGACATTCACGTTGGCAACGTGACGCTCTACCACTGAGCTACACCCGCATCTGGTTGGCTTGCAAAGCCATGCCAAAGATATGGCTCTGCGGGGGTAAAGATATTCCCCGAATCGGCGTTCGTCAATCAACTTGGGCAATCAACCTTGCAGGTCCCCCCAATTGGTGCCGATAAACCCCGTTTCTCGGTTGATCGGACCAGCCGACCATCCCGGTCAATCTGTCAGCCGGGCTGTTGCCCCCCGCTCGATGGCAAGATCGCGGGCAAGATTGATCGCATCGACGACCTGAGCTGAGTTATACGCATTGGACATCCAGATCGGGTCATCATGCCCCGGTGCATAGACCACCAGGAAAGGAATGCCCGTCTGCCCCAGCGCGTTGTTGAGGTGATCCCATCCCGGGGCGCTGGTGCTCGTCAGGTCGGCGACCATCGGGACGACATCGCTGCTCAGGAGCATGGATTTCACAGGCTCTCGCGCCAGGATCGTCGCTTCGAGGGCTTTGCAGTTGAGACACCACTCAGCAGTGAAATCGAGCACCACGACCTTGCCGTTGTCGAGTGAAGCCGCCAGGAACTCGGGGGTGAAGGGCTGCCAGAAGTAGTGGTATTGGTGCATGGTCTGGTTGTAGGCGACGAACGAGCCACTGAATGCGAAGATCAGCCCGACGAGGCTATAGGTGATGCGCGGGGCGATGCGTTTGGTGATCCGGATGGTCTGGATCATCAGCCAAAGCCCCGTCACAACCCCCACGAGCCCGATGACCCACCAGTGGACCGCCTTGCCCCACCATGGGAAGATCCATGCTTGCCCAGACCCAAACGAGATGACCGAGGTGCCCAGGAAGTAGGCAGCTGCTGCGAGCATCAAAAGCCCCATGACCTGCTTGACGAGCTCGCTCGCTGGGCCGGTGCGGGGGAGCTTGTCGATGAGCTTGGGGAACATCGCCAAGACGACATAAGGCAGCGCCATGCCGATCCCGATGAAGACAAACACGATCAGTACCAGATAGGCCGGCATCGTCGCAGCACCAGCGAGCAAGGCACCTGCGACGAATCCAAAGCAGGGCAAGCCCAGCACCGCGGTCATGAGCCCGAAGACGAATGACCCCGATGCCGAGTCGGCTTTGGGATTGATCATATAGACCTGCTGAGGCAGCTTGATCTGGAACAGCCCCATGATCCCAAAGCTCATCACCGCGATGACGAGCCCGATGATCCCGGTGATCCACCAGATGCCAAAGATGATCGACGGATCGGTAAACTGGGACACAAACGCAACCGGAATCCCGATCCCTGCCCAGAAAGTCACCACGCCGATCGCCATCCACATCGAGAGCATGAATGCCCGGGACTTGCGCTCGCCTGCGTGCTGGGAAATGGTCATCACCTTGATGGGGATCACCGGGAGCACGCAGGGCGTGAGGTTGAGGATGAACCCGCCGATGGCTGCTGCCAAGGCCAAGACGAGCACTCCTGCCAATGAATCGGTCGATGGGATCACGAACAACCCGAGGAATCGGCGTTCGATCGCGACGGGCTCGCTGAGCTCGATGGCTTGATCGGGGTTGTACCCGGCGAAGAGCTCGGCGCGTGTTGCCGATGCGGGGGCAGATTCGACAATATTTTCGACGATAATATTCTCGACGATATTGATGGCTGTCGAAAGCGGCACCGTCTCGGGCGCCAGGCAAGTCGTTTCGTCGCAGACCTGGTAAGTGACGCTCAGCTCGATGGTTCGCTCGCCGAGCTGGGCATCGTCCGCGATCGTGACGGGGACATAGATGATCGCCTTGCCGGTATAGACCAGGTAGCTGATCGGGTTGCCGGTGAAGAAGAAATCGACATCGACCGCGATCGGCGTCGGCCAATGGATCGCTCCGAAGGTAAGGCCTTCGACCTCGGGGAGCTCGAGGGTGGTCGGCACGGGGTAAAAATCCCCCATCTCTTCGGGGACGATCGGGTCGTTGAGATTCGAGTGGTAGTGCTCAGCATGGTCGAGGATCACCGCCAGGACCAGCTCGCCTCCGGGCTCGACTACATCTGCGGATGATTCGATCGAAGCAGCAATAGGCGGCTGATCTTCCTCTTGGGGTGATGACACCGCCGACAAATCAAAGCTCGGCTGGGCCAAGGAAGGGGCGGATGCAGCCCCCATGACCACCATCACCGATACCAGCGCTGACATGAGTGGGGTGCGTACGAAAGAGTGCACATATTGAGTAAATCGCATACCGATTGATTCCATGGGTCAGTTTATCGTAGAGATGGGCGCAGCGGGATGATTCTCCCTCTGCCAACGGGGATTGAAGTGACTTTGTTCCAGAAATCTCGATCTGGGGGAATGGAAGATCAAGATTTCCGATGCACACGACCGATAGTAACCGGTGTATCTCCGTCAGATTCGGGGATTTTCGTCTGCCTTGACCGTTTCGCATTTCCCCCCTTGGAACCCATCGAGCCATGAGCATGTTGGACCAAAATGAGATCGACGCCCTGCTGACCGCGGTCGATTCGGGGAATGAGTCTGAGGATGACCAACAAGAACAGATGATCTTCTCGCGGAATCGCAAAGACCTCGATCATGTCGAGATCCGCGAGTACGACTTCAAACGCCCCGAGCGTGTCTCCAAGGACCAGATGATGGCCCTTGAGACCCTCCACGAGGCCTTCGCCCGGAACTTTGGAGCTTCGTTGTCCGGGTTCTTGCGCACAATCGTGGAAGTCCGCGTCGCGGCCTGCGAGCAGATGACCTATGGCGAGTTCGTCTCCGGGCTCCCCAACCCCACGAGCTACAACCTGATTCAACCCGATGATCTCGAGGGGCAGATGTGCCTTGAGGTCTCGCCTTTGATTATTTATCCGATCATTGATCGGCTCCTAGGCGGGAATAACCAGGATTTGTTCATTCCCCAACGCCCGATGACGACCATCGAGCAGCGATTGATCTCCAATGTGCTTCGGCGGGGGCTCGATGCGCTCTCCGAAGCGTGGGAGAGTGTCCGCAAGCTTGAGTTCGAGATCGTCGCCCACGAATCCAACCCCCAGCTCGTGCAGATCGTGCCTCCCAACGAGGTGGTGCTGGTGATCGGGCTTGAGGTGCGGATGGCCTCGCGGGCGGGGACGATGAATCTGTGTATTCCTTATAATGTGATCGAGCCGGTGATGGAAGAGCTCAGCTCGCAGAGCTGGTTCGCGGTGTGCCGAAGCGAGAGTGATACGACTTCTGAAGAGCGGATCAGCCGAAACCTCGACCAGACGGGGGTCGAGTTCACCGCGATTTTGGCCCAGACGACGATCACGCTTCGAGACCTGAGCGAGATGAAGGTTGGCGATATGATTGTGACTGCCAAGAATGCCAATGACCCGGCTTTGGTGATGATCGGGCAAGAAGCCAAATTCCTCGGACAGGTGGGTCAGCACCACGGAAACCGGGCGATCAGGATCGAGCGAGCGGTCGCTCGAGGCGACCGTGTCGAGAATCAGGCTTAGACACGCGATGCACCCATTCTGGACTGGATTTGGGCCAATATTGACGCCTTGATCGTGAGTTGTCGGATCGAGAGAAGTTGATTCTTCCTCATCGTGTGTTCTATACTTGATCGGAATCTCCGGCATGGTGCGCGGAGAAGGAGTATGAATATGCTTATGGTCTTGCGCCATCATGGGTAATCGGTCTTCGATCATGTTCGGAGCCGGGCTTGCGATGAAGGGACGGACGATGCGATAGCCGCGTGGTCCATCCTGATCTGGGCGGCAGATAGGGACTCCCCCTTCGCCTTCCATTGAGCGTTCGACCGCGGCTTTTCGTGCTTCGCGGTCATTTGTATTTTTGCTCGTTCTGCATCGAATGGGCAAACCCGACGAATATCTCAATAACTCAGCACAACTGGACAACCCGATATCACTGGACAACCCAACATCCCAATCGCTCGCACACCTGACGAGTACCAAAGAACCGGAGAACTGCTATGAACACCCTCGAAATGATGCGCATCCTTGATTCGATTGCCCGCGACCGGAATGTCGAGAAAAGCCTGCTGATCTCTGATCTCGAGACCGCGATGGTCTCGGCGTGTCGAAAGTTCTTTGGGACACTCGATGCTGACGAGTTCCAGTGCACCGTCGATCCAATCACCGGCGAAATCCAGCTCTTCCGGTACGACGAGCCCATGGATATGGACCCCGCCGATTTCGGACGCATCGCAGCGCAAACCTTCAAGCAGGTCATGATCCAGCGGTTCCGCGATGACGAACGCCAATCGCTCATGGAAGAATACTCAAGCCGAGTCGGCACCCTCGTCACCGGCGTCGCCCAGCGGTACGACCGCGGCGCACTGGTCGTCCAGGTTGATCGTGCCGAGACCGTCATGCTCCGGTCCGAACAAATCCCCGGCGAGCAGTTCATGCCCGGCGATCGCGTCCGCGCCATGATCCTCGATGTCAAAGACATGGGCGCACAAGTCAAAATCTACCTCTCGCGTGGACACCCAGACTTCATCCGCAGGCTCTTCGAAGTCGAAGTCCCCGAAGTCATGGAACGCACCATCGAGATCAAAGCCATGTCCCGCGAGCCAGGATACCGCACCAAAATGGCGGTTTCTTCGATCGACTCGAAAATCGACGCCGTCGGGGCGTGTGTCGGGATTCGTGGATCGCGGATCAAAACCATCGTCGAAGAACTCAACGGCGAAAAAATCGACATCGTCCGCTGGAACGAATCATCACAAATCCTCATCGCCAACGCGCTCAAGCCCGCAGAAGTCAGCGAAATCTCGCTGTGCTTCGAGCTCGGACGCGCCACGGTTGTCGTTCGCGATGACCAGCTCTCGCTGGCGATCGGTAAGCGGGGACAGAATGTGCGACTCGCTGCTCGTCTGACCGGTTGGGATGTCGACATCCTGACGCCTGAAGAGTTCACGAAGGGATTGACGATCCTGTCTGAAACCCTTCAGCAGATCGAAGGCGTCACCGACGAGATGGTCGATCGCCTGGCGGCGCTGGGCATGATCTCGGTGTTTGATATCGAAGAGGTCGGCGAAGAGATGCTCTTGACCGAGCTCGAGCTCGATGAAGCGCGTGCTGCCCAGGCGATTGAGCTTTGTGCAGCGCGGGCCAAGGAAGTCGCTGCCCAGCAGGAGATCGAGAAAGCCCAAGCAGCTGCTCGCAAAGCAGAAGAAGAACAGGCCGCCTCGGCGATTCTTTCGGGCGATGCGTCGGGTGATGCGTCGCCTGAGGTTGCCGCTGCAGCAATCCTCGGTGCGGCATCGGCCAGTACTGAAACTGGTAGCGAATCAAACGATGAAAGCAAAGCAGAGCCTGATGCAGCATCCGAAAACCGGGCAGCGGACATCCTTGGCGGGGATGCCTGATCCAAAGACCATTCCGGCAGGTGTGTGTGCAGCTGCTGGCGAATCAATACTCGGAACGAAGACGACGAGAAGTACGACGCGAAGTACAACGAAAACAGTTACGAGAAAATAGTTACGAATCGCGACACGCGCTGGAGCAACAGTTGGCCAATACACGAATCTTTGAAATCGCAAAAGACCTGGGCATCAAGTCCAAAGCGATTGTGGAAAAATGTCACGCAGAGGGCTTGCCCAAAGATGTGATCAAGAACCACATGTCTACGGTGTCGATCGGGCTCGAGCAGACCATCCGCGAATGGTTCGCAGCCGATGAGACCACCGATGTCTCGCACACTTCGGTCGAACAGGCTGAGAAGGTGGATATCGAGAAGGTTCGTGACACCAAAGCCCACGACACCAAAGCCAAGGCAACCAAAGCCAAGAAGATCACCTCGACAGATCAGGACACGGAGAACGATCCATCCTCATCCACTGCGGTTGCCGAGCCCCCCGCCAAAGCGGTCAAGGCCAAGCCTGCTGCTGCTGCCCCGCCGCCTGCTTCGGTGCCTGATTCAGCACCAACCCCGACACCGGCTCCACCGACACCAACACCCACACCGGCTTCGGGCAAACTCAGGACAACCAATGTCCCTGCGGGGCTCTCGGCCGAAGCTCCAAAAATCAAGGCTCCAGAATCTCCATCACAGGCCAAGCCCGCAGCATCGGCTGATTCGGATACCGCTGATTCGGATACCAAAGCTCAAGAGCAACGGGTTGTGCGTGCACCCAAGCCCACATTGAAAGCGCCGACGAAGCCCCCTGAGATGAATGTCCCGACCCGCCCAACGACCATCGCGCCCGCCGGGCGTCAGCTCGATAAGAAAACACAGATCAAACTCTCAGGCCCCAAGGTGATCCGTGTGGAAGCTGCCGAGCAGGTCGAGGCACCGCGCCGGCGTCCGCCTCGCACAGGCGGCGGCATGGGCGGCGGTATGGGCGGCGGTATGGGTGGCGGCATGGGCGCCGGGATGCCCATGGAAGGGCGTCCGCCTCGCGGTGGTGGCGGCAACTCACGCCGACGCGATGGCGGTGGCGGCGGACGACAGGGGCAAGACTCAGGACCAGGGCGTGGCTGGACGGCAGCCGACCTTGCCGATCGCCAAGCACGCCTCAAAAGCTCGGGCGGGTACCTCAAACAACGCCAGATGCAAATGAAATCCTCGGCCAATGCGGCCCAGACCCCCGCCAAGATCGGTGGAAAAGTCGAGATCGCTGCGCCGTTTTCAATCAAGGACCTCTCGGCAGCGACGGGTGTCAAGGGTGCCGACATCGTCAAGAAACTCTTTATGCAAGGCGTGATGGCGACGATCAACTCGGGGATCGAATCCGAAAAAGCCCAAGAAATTATGATCGACTGGGACATCGAGCTCGAAGTCACCGAGGCCAAGGGCGCTGAAGAGCAAGTCGTCGAGCAGTTCGCCGAGCGCACACGCAAGGATGAGCGAGCCCGAGGCCCGATCGTCACGATCCTGGGTCATGTCGATCACGGCAAGACCTCACTCTTGGACAGAATCCGCAACGCCAATGTCGCCGACGGCGAGGCCGGCGGGATCACACAGGCAACGAGCGCCTTCCGTGTGCCCGTCACCACAGGCGATTCCGAAAAGTTCATCACCTTCATCGACACCCCCGGGCACGAGGCATTCACCGCGATGCGCAGCCGAGGCGCCAATGTCACGGATATCGTGGTGCTGGTGGTGGCTGCCGATGACGGGGTGATGCCTCAGACGATCGAGTCGATCTCGCATTCCAAAGCGGCGGGCGTGCCGATCATCGTGGCGCTCAACAAGATCGACAAAGAGCAAGCAACGGAAGAAAACATTCAGCGAATCTACGGGCAACTCGCCGAGCACGGACTCAACCCCACCCAATGGGGCGGCGACACCGAAGTCGTCAAAACAAGCGCCATCAAAGATATCGGCATCCAAGAACTGCTCGAAATCCTTGATCTCCAGGCCGAGATTCTCGAACTCAAGAGTGACTTCGCCGGGCAAGCCCAAGGCACCGTCATCGAGGCGCGTCCTGAGGGCGGGCGAGGCAATGTCGCCAATATTCTGGTGCAAGAGGGCGAGCTGAAGGTTGGTGACTTTATCGTGATGGGGCGGGCCTTTGGACGGGTGCGTGACATTACCGATGATCGTGGCAAGAAGCTCAAGAAGGCGCTCCCACCTTTGCCGGTGCAGATTTCGGGGATCAACTCGCTTCCTGATGCGGGCGATAAGTTTTATTGTCTGGGTTCACTCAAGGAGGCGGAGAAGGCTGCTGAGCAGCGCCGAGAGCGCGAACGCGAAGCACTGCTCGCGATTCCCAAGCTCACGCTCGACAATATGTTCACCCAGATCGCCGATTCGGATCTCAAGGAAATCCTTGTGGTGCTCAAGGCCGATGTGCAAGGATCGGTCGATGTGCTCAAATCCGAGATTGAAAAGGTGGGCAATGAAGAAGTCAAGGTCCGCGTGATTCACCAGGCGATCGGCGGGATCACCGAGTCGGACATCCTGCTTGCCGAAGCATCCCAAGCAATCATCATCGGGTTCAATGTCATCGCCAACGCCAAGGGTCGCACGCTTGCCGAGACCAAGGGCGTCGAGATTCGCAACTACCAGGTGATCTATCATATCGTCGATGATATCAAGAAGGCTGTGGAAGGATTGCTCACCCCTGATATCCGCGAAGAGGTCATCGGGCACGCCGAGGTCCGCGAGGTGTTCAAGGTTTCCAAGGTGGGCACGATTGCGGGTTGCTTTGTCACCGATGGGATTGTCCAACGCGATGCGTTTATCCGTGTTACCCGCGATGGGGTGGTCATCGAGAACAACCGCAAGCTCGAGCAGCTCAAGCGTTTCAAGGACGATGCCAAAGAGGTTCGCGCCAATATGGAATGTGGCATGAAGATCATCGGATACGACGATATCAAGTCGGGCGATGTGCTTGAATGCTACAAGAACATCGAGGTCGCCCGGACACTCGATGACTAACCAGAACCTGAGCATGCGCTGGTGTGCCCATCATCGCGTGCCTTTGCCTATGGGGGCAAGCCGAGCATGGGCTGAGTATGGGTCGAGCATGGGCTGAGTATGGGCCAAGTGTGGGCCGCGAGTATGGAGAGAACCGATTGAGACGCCGAAGCCTGCAAATTGCATCGAATATCCAACAAGAGCTCCAGAAGAGGCTGGCGCGTGGACTCAACGACCCCCGGATTCGTGGGCTCATCACCGTCACCAAGGTCGAGCTCTCCGACGATCTCAAACACGCCAAGGCGTTTATTTCGGTGATGCCTCAAGAGCGTGCCAAGCTCACGATGCACGGACTCACCGCAGCGACCAAGCGTCTGCGCCGAGATGTCATGGATCGCATCCACATCAAGGAAATGCCCACACTCAGGCTTGTCTATGACGAGGGGCACAAGGCGGAGATGGAGGTCTTTGCGCTGCTCGAAGAGGACCGTCGCAAACAGGAAGAACGAAGCTCGGCGAAATGGTCGCAGACGCAGACCCCATCGGATACAGATACGCCTTCAGCAGAGGATACCACCGGGTGAGCACGCCAGAGCCTGACATCATGGACGCGTTCATGCAGACGCTTGAGCAATCCTTCGGGCATCTCGGAGCTGTGGGATGCTGCGATCTCATGGACCATCGTGTGCTTTCTCCTGATCCGCTTATCAGCGAGCTGGTCTTCTCGATGCTCGTCTGGGAGAGCTCGATCGAGCATGCGCTGCGGGCGGTGGATTGCATCGAGGACCATCTGATTGACCTCAATGAACTTCGCGTGTGCACACCCGAGGAGCTTGTTGCGGTTTTTCCCTCGCGGTATCCGCGGAGTCTTGAGCGTTGCCGCAGGCTGATCCGTATTCTCAACACAATCTTTGAGCGTGAAAACTGCCTCTCGCTGGCGCACCTGCGCGAGATGAACAAGCGAGAGGTGCTCCAATACTTCGGTGCCATCGACGGGCTCCCCCCGTTTGCGATTTCGAGGGTGATCCTGCTGGGGCTCGGATGGCACGCCTTTCCGATCGATGACTACCTCACCAAGATGCTCGCTCAGCACGGGATCACGGACACCTCGCTTGATATCCATCAGCAGACCCTGCGGATGGAACGGCTTGTGCGCGCAAGCGATGCCCTGCGCTACTACACGCTCATCGAGCACTGGGCCAGCAAGCAACGGGTATCGAAGGCTTCGGGTGCCCCCCCCCCACCTGCGCGAAACGCAAAGACCACCACAAAGGGCTCGCCGTGACTCATTTCTATCTGCGATGCACTTCCTTGGTGCATGCTCCGATTTGGATTCTCTGCATGCTCTGGGTCGCTGTTTCTTTGCCCGCATGCACAATCGAGCCAACCGGCGATCAGCGGATCATCTTGGCAACCGAACATATCGCAGACCCCATCCGAGCACTCGAAGCGCGGGCTGAACTCGAAGTGCTCGACCCGATGAGCCGGGCTTCTGATGCGTTGCTCCGCTCGATCATCCCCGATGCGCCTGTCGAGCTTGATGTGGGTTCGCCTGCGTATCAGCGGGCGATGCGCGAGCCGGCTGCGATTTATGCCGATGCGCTGGGCGCTCATGGCATTCATGGCGCGTTGGACGCTGATGAGCGTCTTGAAGAGGAGATTGATCCTCAACGCCAAGCCCAGGCGATCAAGCTCTACACGCGGGCACGCGCATTGCGCCAGACCGGGCAAATTCCGCAAGCCGTCTCGGTACTCGAACAAGCTGCCCAGCTTGACCCCGGATCGTCTTCGATCCAACGCGAGCTCGGTGATGCGTTGATTATTGCCAACGATCGCGTGGGTGCGATTGCTGCTTTCGAGCGTGCGATCGAGCTCGGGGATCGGTCGGCCCGGGCGATGGTCCATCTCGCTTCACACGCTTTCCAACAAGGCGATCATCAGCGGGTCATCTGGCTCACCTCGCAGGCGCTCAACGATCGGTCGATAAAGAACCATCCGCTTGCCCGCTCGATCGCAGGCGTACTTCTGGGCACTGCTGAGATTGATGCTCGATACCTCAAGGCGGGCGCACAAACACTCGGCGATGCGCTCCGGTCTTTCGATACCGGGTCGCGTGATCTACGCTGGAAACACGAGATCATCGAGATACTGAGCCAGCGCACCGAGCTTTGGTTGGCTGTTGGCGATGCGTGGGCGTCGATCGGTGCGCATCAGCGGGCGCAAGAGGCGTATGTCAATGCGGGGATTGGTGTTGAGCGGGCTCCGATCGGGTTGGTTGCTCGCCAGATTGCTTCGATGCTGCGCCAGGGTCAGCCTGCACGGGCATCGCTGATTTTTCTGGATCATCTTCAACGGTCCTCGGGCAACCTGGGCAACGAGGAGCTTCGATGGGCCAAGTCGTTGGCATCACTCGATGGGATCGGGGAAGTGCTTGCCCCGGCGATTGATCGGCTCGCCAAAGCCCAAGGACTGAGCCCTTCGCAACGCCGGGCGCTTCTGGGAGTTGAGCTTGAAACCCTCGATACCGATCGTGCAATCGCCCGGCTTGGATCGGCAGGTCTTGATGCCAATGATCCGATCTTGTGCCTTCGTGTCTTGCGTCGGATCGCAGATGATTCTGATCGGTTCGCTTCGGGTTCGCTGATTCTTGAGGCAAATCCTGAAATCTCCAAAGCGATCGCTTCAGGACTTCTACGAACGCTTCAAAGCCCGGTCGAGTTTATACGCCTGCGCGCCACTCCTGAGCGTTCGAGCGATGAGCTGCTCGTCACTGCGATGGGCATCGGGCTTGGGCGTGCGGACTTGCTCGAACATCTCGATACGCTCGAACTCGATGGGATCTCGCAAGAATCCATCGAGTGGCTCAGCACCCATGCCCAGGCGTATGCGCTTCGCGGCCAGTGGGCCCGGGCAGACATCCTCGCCAGTGAGCTTGAATCTCGGTTCGATGGCTCGGATTCGACAACCGCTCGACAACTCGCCTCTACACGCCTGATCACCCAACAACCCGAGGACGCATGGGCATTGGCAAGCGAGCTGGGCGACGATGCGGATGCGACGATCGAAGACCTGCTCCTTGGTGCTCAGATCGGACAGATGCTCCACGAGTACGAAGCTTCGGCTGCCTATCTTGAGCGGGCATTGGAGCTTGACCCGTACAGCGAGCATATCTACGAACAGCTCTTTATGCTTCGTTCTGCATCTTCGCCGATCGGTGAGGGCGATGAGCTTCGATACATCGTCCGCCAGCTCGGCACCGCCCTGCCGCGTTCGGGTTTCTTTGGACTTTTGCGCGCCAATGAGCTGGCACGCAACGGGTTGGTCAACGAAGCCCAGGCGTTCCTTGTCGAACTCAACGAGCAATCACCCGAGCGCGAGATCGGGTATGACCTGCTGATGAGCATCTGGAAAACCCAGAGCACGCAGGATCGGCCTCAGGCGCTGGCTTTGGGGATCGAATGGCTCGAAACCCGGCTGGCGTCTGATCCCAACTCGACCCAGGGTGTGCTTTCGGTTGCTCAGGGGCTCTACGAGCTCGATGCGCCTCAGCGGGCGATGGACCTGCTCACCAAGGGATACGCGCGGACTGGATCGTTCGAGCTCGCCCGGGCGATCGAACAGCTGCTCGTAGAAATGAGCGGAGACCCCGAAGCTGGCGATGCTCATCTGATTGCACGGCTTGAGCACTTTGGCGGCGTTGATCCGACAATCGAATACGCCCAGTTCCTCGCAAGAAAGGTCGATTCAATCGGTACCGAGCCTCTTGTTACCCTTTTTGATGCACGCCTGCCTGCTGATATCGGGCTGTTGCCTGCCCAGCAGCTTCAGCTTGACCAGGTGATTTTCACGCTGGCGCGTCGGGTCGAAGCGCTCGACAATGCCCGGCAGGTCCTCGAGGTGCTCTCGGTAATCGAGAATCGTACCCAAAGCCTGAGCCCCGAGCTCGCCCGCGTCAAGATGCTCTTGCTCGTTGAGCTCCCCAGACTCGACATGGATCAGCTCATCGAGGCGATCCATCGGAGCCAGGAGGGAGCAACGAGCGATGAAGACCGATCGGCACTCCGAGCCCTGCCTATCCGATCGCTCCTGGGCGAAGGGCGAACCCATGAAGCGATCGTGCTCGCTGCCCGATTGGCTGCTTACGCTGGCGAGATTGATACTCAATCCGCAATCGACACCTACCAGCTCCTCGCAGCCCAGGGCACCAACACCGACATGATCGGCGTGCTCGAGCTGCTCGATGAACGCGGGCTCATGGAGCAGATGATCGAGCTCATCACCGCCGAGCTGGGCACGCCGAGCCGGGACCAGCCCGCGCTCACCCCCGATCAACAACGCGCCGACCTGGTCTACATCGCAGCGGTGTACGCTTCGGCATTCGAACGCTCCCAGCAAGCCCAGTCCTACTACGAGCTCGCCCTTTCGTATGATCCTGACCATGCCTGGTCCAACAATGACTATGGGTACATGCTCGCCGAGGCGGGCGAACGGCTCGACTATGCGGTCGAGCTCCTCGAACGGGCAGCTGATGCGCTTCCCAACGAGGCATCGGTGATCGACTCGCTCGCATGGGTGCGCTACAAGATGGGCATGTTCGAAGATGTGCTTGATGCTGATGGACAAGTCCAAACCCCCGGGGCGATCTCGCTGTTGATCCGCGCCAATGAGCTCGATACCAAGCGCGAGAACGCCACGATCATGCTCCATCTGGGTGATGCGCTCTGGCGGGGCGGGTATAAGGAGCGGGCGATCGACGCCTGGCTCGGGGCTGAGGACATCGCCCGCGCCCGGATTCGGCTCATCAACGCCCAGCCCAACCCAAACCAGCGGGCGATCGACACCATGAGCGCCGAGCTGCGAGAGATTCGGTATCGGATTCAGGACGCCGAATCGACCGGAAAACCTGCGATCGCCCCGTTGGCTGACGAACCAGAATCAAACCAAAAAGCGGGCGAGAAAACCGGGTCGATCCGACCAACAATCACCCAGACACACGCGTAGAACACAGGAGCCAATCCATGGCTGGTCATAGTAAATGGTCGAACATCAAGCATCGCAAAGCAGCCCAAGACAATAAAAAGGGCAAAATCTGGTCCAAGTGTTCCAAAGCGATCATGGTCGCAGCCAAAATGGGCGGCGGCGATCCCGAAACCAACCTCTCGCTCCGCTACGCCATCGACGAGGCCAAGTATGCCAACATGCCCAAGGACACGATCAAACGCGCCATCGCCAAAGGCTCGGGCGAGACTGGCGGGGCGGAATACCAAGAGCTCATCTACGAAGGGTATGGCCCGGGCGGCACCGCGATCCTCGTCATCGCACTCACCGACAACAACACCCGAACCGTCGGCGATGTCCGCAACACCTTCAAAAAGAAGGGCGGGTCGATGGGCAACGCGGGCTCCGTCGCCTTCATGTTCAACACCAAAGGACAGATCATCATCGACGCGTCGAAATACGACGAAGACACCATCATGGACCAGGCCCTCGAAGCTGGCGCTGATGATGTGCAGGCTCCCGAAGGCACCGACGATGAAAATAAAGGCGTCTGGACGATTCTGACCGATCCGACCGAGTTTATCGCGGTCAAGGAATCCCTCGAAGCCAACAACATCGAAATCCTCGAAGCCGAGATCGCCCGCATCCCTGAGAATACCGTCGCAGTCGCAGGCGAAGATGCCCGCAAGGTGATGAACCTGATTGATGCGCTCGAAGAGAATGACGATGTGCAGAAGGTGTATTCCAACGCCGACTTTGATGCTGCGGACTTGGCGAATCTTGAGTAAACCGATCCCCGGTAGAGCAAGAAACGAATCCTGCCCGAACGCTGAGCGGATGAACGCTTCGACGACCTGCGTATCCGGGTCGTTTTTTCTGCCCATCAGCTGATTGATCGTTGTGTGATTCTTCTCAGGCCCAAAGCGGCCTCTGGTGCGTGCGCCGGGCTCGTTCCAATCGCTGACAACACGATCACCCCCAGCATATCTACCTCTTTTCACGCCTAGTGCACACCTGCTGGGTCTATTGCCATATCCTACCCGATGCAAGGCTGGGCGACATTCGACAAAACCGAGACCTACCGATACACCCTGGGGCGCCGATGGGCCAAAGGCGGACAGCGCGTCTGCTTCTGCCTCTTGAACCCCTCCACCGCTGATGCCAAGGTGCTCGACCCGACATTGACGCGCTGCCATCGGTATGCGGTACGCTGGGGATTCTCTGCGATGGATGTGACGAATATCTTCGCCTTGCGATCGACCGATCCCAAAGGGCTCAAGCAGGTCGATGATCCCATCGGCCCCGACAACGACGACGCCATCATCAAACTCGCCAAACGCGCCGACCTGATGGTTGTGGGCTGGGGCACCCACGGCACATTGAACGATCGGCATACGCAGGTGCTCGAACTGCTCCAATCCGTCTGCACCCCGATGTGCCTGGCCATCACCAAACACGGGTACCCCAAGCACCCGCTCTACCTGCGGGCGGATCTTGAGCCGGTGGAGTTTCTCTCACGAGCCGCGACCGTGAGGGAGCGGTCTTTGAATTGAGAGGCTTTCGCCAGAATGAAGACCGCTCCCTCACGGTCGCGGCTCGTTGGGGCAGGGGTGTTCAGAGTGTCCCCGCCTCGACCCACGCCTGACGCGCACGCTCGGCAGCAACCCTCGGCTCGGGCATCTCCCGTACATCAAGCACGATCCACTCCTGCCCAGCGACAATCAACGCGCCGGCATACCCACGCACATCGAGCTTGCCGCCTTGAGACCCGACGACGCATCGCCCCATGGTGCTCAGATCACTGAGCCGAACGCTCGCAAGGTCTTTGCCCGCGTGCGTGACGGCCTTGCCCGGCGAGCTGCCCCTCATCAGCACCATCGCCGGGTCAATCCCGATCCCGATCCCCGCTGGGTGATTCGTTTGCTCTGGCTGATGATCGGCGATGGTTGCGCCGACGCGTTGGGCGTTGGCACCGATCGCATCGCGTTCGGTTGGGTTCATCTCCATCGGCAGCACCACCGAGACCACCGGGTTCGATCGCCCGCCGACGAGTGCTGCGAGTTCGCTACTCATCTCGGCAGCCTGATTCACCGCATCAATCGCTCGATGCGCATGAGACGCATCCGCAAAATGCTCCGGCGGAATCCACAGATCCAACCCTGTGAACTCGAGCTCTCGCCGACGCAGCGACGCAGCCAAGTCGCGCCGGGCCGAGCGAGTCAGCTCGCGCGGGCGAAAATCAGGCGCAGCAGCATCGAGCGCGATCCCCCGCACGCCGATCGCGTGAATCTCCTCGATCGCGGCTTTGGGCGAGGAAGACTGCGTCACAAATCCAGCAGCACTGATCGAGATTTCGGGCAAACCCAACATGGTGGGGATAGTAGAATCGATCCGACGCCTGGGCATCGGAGGCACTACGATCCGTGCATGAACCGTGCATGTTTTTCTAAAACCGCCTCTCGAATCGCCCAGATCACCCACCTCGTCGCGTTGTCCATCTGGCTCGGGTCCGTCGCGATGTCCGGCGTCGTCGCGGCCATCGTCTTCCCGCTGATGCGCACGCTCGAACCCACGCTGGCGAGCTATCCCAACTACGAAGGCGACCACAGCCTGCTCGCAGGCGGATTGATCGCCTCGCGTGTATTCTTCGTGGTCGATGCGATCCAGTTCGTCTGCGCGGCACTTGCTCTGCTGACAATATCCATCATGATCGTCGCCAGGTACCAGATCAACACCATCGCCCGCCTGCTCCGCATCATGGTGCTCTGCGCCACGCTCGCGCTGCTCAGTTATCACCTCTTCATCTTCATGCCCCAACTCACACTCACCCTCCAAGGCTACTGGGACTTCGCGGCTGCGGGCGACACGGTTCAGGCCGATCAGTTCAAGGATCGGTTCCTCGAATCGCACTCCGCCGCATCACGAATCCTGGGCACCCTGACCATCGCGGTGCTCATCAACCTCATCCTCGCCGGCTGGACACTGACAGCCGCTCCAAAAGAAACACAACGCCATGACTGAAGTGCACCCCAAAGGCAAGGACAACCCACGCGGACTCAAGGACATCCCCTTCGCGCTCCCCGAAGTCACGCCGGCTGAGAAACGAAAAGCCAAGCGGCTTGCTGATGCGCTCCAAGAGGGCTATCCCGATGCGTATTGCGAGCTCGAGTTCTCCAACCCTCACGAGCTGTTGATCGCGACAATCCTCTCGGCCCAGTCCACCGACGCGGGCGTCAACAAAGCCACCCCCGGGCTCTTCAAGAAGTTCAAGACCCCGGCCGACTTCGCCAAAGTGACACCCGAAAAAATCGAACCCTACATCAAAACCATCGGACTCTTTCGCAACAAGGCCAAGTCCATCCACAGCTCAATGACCATGATCGTCGAAGACTTTGATGGCCAAGTCCCCAACACCATGACCGACCTGCTCAAGCTCCGAGGCGTCGCCCGCAAGACCGCCAATGTCGTCCTCGGCAACGCCTTCAATATCAACGACGGATTCACCGTCGATACCCACATCCAACGCCTGAGCTGGCGATGGGGGTTCTTTGACGACGCCAAAACAAACACCGCCATCATCGAGAAGAAACTCATGGCCCTCTTCCCCCGCGATCGGTGGTCAACGCTCGGGCACCAGATGGTCTTCCACGGGCGCTACAACTGCACCGCAAGGCCCAACTGCAAACACGACCATCCGATCTGTGTGAAGTTTGGCGTCAACTGCGACAAGCCGTTGCCGAAGAAGTGAGGAATCAATCCGGCAGCAAATCCTCGTCGATGGCTTCGTTTGATTCGGGGAGTTGCCCGTGGCGCAGTGCATGGCGGTGGGCTGCGATGGTCAGGCGGAGATCAAGCGCGTCTTGCTGGAGCATCCGGAATCGTTCTGAAGAGCGATCAATCGCGGGCGACAAGATATCGAGAAACAAAGCCCCACGAGAGTTCAGGTTCTTCTTCTCCGATTCCAGAATCTGCATCGCACTGGGCCCGCTGATCAGTAGTGGGATCGAAGATTCAGCCTGCACCTGCAAAAGCATTCTGTTGTACGCATAAAGCAAGCGCTGTGCTGAGGGGTGCAACTCAGCATCGAGAAGATTCGTTGGGATATCGAACGATCCACCCCCACCTTGAAGCGTTCGCATGCCGGTCATCTTCAATGCCCCTTTGTCATCGACCGTTCGGCGGATCGAATCATGAAACCCGATCGCTTCGCCCTGCCAGAGGAATGTTCGGTGTTGGTGGCGGGCGATGAGTTGATCGAGCGTACGCAAGTGCTCATCGGTGAAGAGCTCTGGATGATGCT
>WFPK01000112.1 GCA_015487555.1 Phycisphaerales bacterium | reverse complement strand
TGTGCAAACGCCGAGGGTTCATCTACCAGGCATCCGAAATCTACGGCGGCATCAACGGCTTCTGGGACTACGGCCCACTGGGCGCCCAACTCAAGAAAAACCTCCGCGATGCGTGGTGGACCGATGTCGTCATGAAAGGCTGCAACGGCCAACTCGGCCCCGACGGCAAACCCGTGTCGATCGTGCCTCTGGATTCGAGTATTATTCAGAACCCGAAGGTGTGGGAAGCATCTGGGCATGTGGGTGGGTTCAATGACCCGATGGTGGATGATAAAGAAACGAAACAGCGTTTTCGAGCTGATCATATTTTCGGCTTATACATTGAAGAGTGGATTGATGGTGAGGATTTTCAGGAAGTTTTCGATCGCCTAAGACAGTCGATTACAGATTGTTCAAAGCTCCCATCAGCAACGGCCATAGCGGGATCTGGACAAGAGGCAGAACAAGTTTTTCGAGACCAATGGAAAAAAATCTCTCGGGATGCTCGAATTATCTTGTCCCAAGTAGCTGTTGGAAAACGGCGTGCAGATTTCCATCTTTTTGATCCAAAAAGCAACAAGCAGTTTCTTGCTGAAGTGAAATCTGTTTCACAAGACTTGCTAAAGTCCGCTGCGATAAACATTCCATCGCCTGCCACACAAAAAACTGGTCACCTCACCGAACCTCGCGCCTTCAACCTCATGTTCAAAACCATCATCGGCGCCACCGGGAACGCCGAAGACAACACCGCCTACCTCCGTCCCGAAACCGCCCAAGGCATCTTCATCAACTTCAAGAATGTCGTCGACACCACCCGAGTCGCCGTCCCCTTCGGCATCGCCCAGACCGGCAAGGCCTTCCGCAACGAAGTCACCCCGCGCAACTTCACCTTCCGCTCGCGCGAGTTCGAGCAGATGGAAATCGAGTTCTTCTGCCACCCCGACGACAGCAAAGCCTGGTACACCTTCTGGCGCGACTGGCGGATGCAGTGGTGGCAGGAACTTGGGCTCAAGGGCGACAATCTGATCCTGCGCGAACACGACACCGACGAACTGGCCCACTACGCCAAAGAGGGCGCAGGCACCGCCGACATCGAATACATGTTCCCCTTCACCGCCCCAGGCTATGGCGAGCTCGAAGGCATCGCCGACCGCACAAACTTCGACCTCAAACAACACGCCGAGCATGCCAAAACAAAGCTCGATTACTTCGACAACACCCGAGGCGAACTCGCCAAGAACGGCCAACCCAAAGGCGAACGCTATCTCCCCCATGTCATCGAACCAAGTGCTGGTCTCGATCGTGGCGTCCTCGCGCTCATTTGCGAAGCCTACACCCCAGATGAAAATCGCCCATCGGGTGTGTATATGAAGTTCCACCCGCGCATCGCCCCGATCAAGGCAGCCGTCTTCCCGTTGGTCAAAAAGGACGGCATGCCCGACATCGCCGCCCCACTGGCCGCCGAGCTCCGCCAGCGCTTCGGGCACCTCGGAACAATCGACTACGACGAAAAACAATCCATCGGCAAACGCTACGCCCGCATGGACGAAGCGGGTTGCCCGTTCTGCTTCACCATCGACTCCCAAACCCTCGAAGACCAAACCGTCACCGTCCGCCACCGCGACACCCTCGACCAAGAGCGCGTCGCCATCGACCAGGTGGGCGATTTCTTGGCCCAAAAGCTTGGCTTATAAAAATTGCCCCCTCAGTTTCCCAGAAAACACACGAATTCCGAAACCACAGGTTTCGATTCCCATAAAACGAGACAGCAGCTGCCCGCATGCAGCCAATGACCTCGCATAGGGATACAACAATGGGTGCAATCAAGATCTTGACGATCACAGCCATCGGTGTCGGCATCCTTGCAGGCACGGGATTCGTAGTCTACAAATCTCCCGCTGGACAAAGATTCATCGACCAACGCAAACGCGCAGATGACCCCATCCCCGTCTTGATGGAACCCGTCGCCTTCGGCGATTTGCAACGCACCATCTCCGCGCCTGGGTCTATTGAACCCAAAAGACTCATCAAAATCTCCTCACAGGTCTCGGCCAAAGTCCTCGCGCTGCCATTCGAAGAAGGGCAACAAGTCAAAGCCGGCGATGTCGTCATCCGCCTCGACCCCCAGAACCTCGTCGCCGCACTCGATAGCGCCAAAGCCGGACTCGGCGGACAAGAAGCATCGCTCGGCGGAGCCCAAGCCGCACTCATCAACGCAAGGCTCAACTACGAGCGATTCCAACAGCTCATCGAAACCGGCGATGCAACCAAGGCCGAGCTCGACGCTGCCCAGGCATCATACCTCCAAGCCAAATCATCACGCCAAGTCCTCACTCATCAGATCGAGCAAGCCAAAGCACAGATCGAACGCGCCCAAAAAGACCTCGACAACACCATCATCACCTCACCAATCGACGGCATCATCACCTCGCTCAACACCGAAATCGGCGAAACCGTCATCGTCGGCACCACCAACAACCCCGGCTCGATCATCATGGAGATCGCCGACCTCTCCGAGATGCTCCTCAAAGCCGCCGTCGATGAGGCCAATATCGCTCCGGTCAAAGTTGGACAGAGCGCCAAAATATTTGTCAACGCCTACGCCGATCGCCAGTACACCGGCATCGTCCAGCGCATCGGACTCAAACGCCAAGTCGCTGCCGACGGCACCGGCACATTCGAGGTCGAAATCCTTATGGACCTGCCCGAAGGACAAACCCTCTATTCCGGACTCTCCGCCTCCACCGATATCATCGTCGAGCACTTCTACGACGCGATGATCGTCCCCTCGCAGGCCGTCGTCGATCGCCGAATCGAAGACCTCCCCAAAGAAGTCCGCGAAGGCTCGGACATCATCGACCTCAACAAAACATTCACCCGCATCGTCTACCGCGTCGTCGATGGCAAAACCGTCGCCACCCCCGTCAAGGTCGGCCCATCAGATCTCACCCAGACCGTCATCACCGAAGGACTCTCCAAGGACGACATCCTCGTCACCGGCCCATTCCGCATGCTCGTCGATCTCAAGCATGACAAAGCCGTCAGAGACCAGAACGCCGAAGAGGACAACGCAGAAGAAACTGACAGCGAATCAGATGAGGCTCGCAACGAACCTGCCCAAGAAGACCCGCAGGAGTCGCCATAAGCATGACTCCAAACCCGTCACCCAAACCCGGCAACCAACCAACAATCCGGATCAAAGGGCTCAAAAAAGTCTTCCGGGTCGGCGATGAGCGTGTCCGCGCACTCGATGGCCTGGACATCAACATCTTCCCAAACGAGTTTGTCGCCATCATGGGCGCATCGGGTTCTGGCAAATCCACCCTCATGAACATCCTCGGCTGCCTCGACAAGCCCTCCGCCGGGCAGTACATCCTCAACGGACACCCCACCCACAAAATGGGCATGGGCAAGCTCGCACAGGTCCGCAACCAAGAGATCGGATTCATCTTCCAGAGCTACGAGCTGCTCGCTCGCTCGACCGCACTCAAAAATGTCATGCTCCCGATGCTCTACTCCAAGAAATATCTTTTTTCCGCCAAACGCCGAGCCAAGGACAAACTCAAACTCGTCGGATTATCCGATCGCATGTCCCATCGTCCGAATCAACTCTCAGGCGGGCAACGCCAACGCGTCGCCATCGCCCGCGCGCTGGTCAACGAACCGAGCATCCTCCTCGCTGACGAACCCACCGGCAACCTCGATTCCAAAACCACCGTCGAGATCATCGACCTCTTCCAACAACTCCACGAAACCGGCCAAACCATCGTCATCGTCACGCACGAAGAAGATGTCGCCGGTCATGCCCAGCGGATCATCCGCCTGCGAGACGGGCGCGTCATCTCCGACCATCCATCCCACGAAGACCCGATCCACCTCGACTGGGTCGAACGGATGGCTTCGGGACGAGCAAGCATCACCCAGGCCGAGCTTGAGATCAACGCGGCTGCCGACGCCGAGCTCGAAGCCAAGCGAGCCGCCGAAAACAACAGCTCGCGCTCGATCTTCTCACGCCGAAAAAACAAACCGACAGAGAGTGAGGCCCGCTGATGCCCAAGCTCCTCCTGTCCTTCATCGCATTCTTCTTCCGCCTACTCTGGCAGACCGTCTTCCTCGCCATCGGGCAAGTCTGGGCCAACAAAGTCCGCGCCGTCCTGACCGCCCTAGGAATCATCATCGGCGTCATGGGCGTCACCGTCGTCGCTGCCGGGCTTGACGGGATGCAGGGCTATGTCCTCACCCAGTTCGAGGGCATCGGCGCGAAAAAAATGTGGGTCTGGGGAAATGTTCCCGAAGACAAACGCTCGGTCATAAGCTGGACCGATGTCAAAATCACCACCTACGAAGCCAACCTCATCCTCGAACATGCCCAAACCGTCGAGACACTCACGCCAGGGTGTCGAGCAAACTGGAATGTCATCAACGGCAAAAAAGTGGCCCAGGCCGTCCGGGTCACCGGAATCTGGCCAAGCTGGCATGAAATCGAAAATCGGCAGGTTATCCTGGGGCGACCATTCTCCAGAATCGACGATGCTGAGCATCGCCAGGTCTGCCTCATCAACGAGCAAGCCATCGAAGAGCTCGATCTCGATATCGACCCTGTTGGCGATTACATCCTTGTCGCTGGAAGACGCTTCCTCATCGTCGGCGTCGTCGAAACCAAAGAACTCAGCCCCATGATGGGCGGCGGCCAAGCCCGCACCGAACTCTACATCCCCTTCTCCACCCACAAAATGATGAACCCATACACATGGACCGACCTCACACTCCAGCTCAAGGATCCCGACAAAGCCGACGAAGCCAAAGGCGAAATCCGATTCATCCTCCGAAATCACCGCAAACTAAACCCAGAAGATCAAGATACCTTCGATATGTTCGTTATCCAGAGCGCCATCGAATCATTCAACAGCGTCGCCTTCGTCATCAGCATCATCATGAGCGGCGTCATCGGTATCTCCCTGCTCGTCGGCGGCATCGGCATCATGAACATCATGCTCGTCTCCGTCTCCGAGCGCACCCGCGAAATCGGACTCCGAAAAGCAATGGGCGCCAAGCCACCGGTTATCTTGCTTCAGTTTTTGGTCGAAGCCATCGTCCTTTGTGTCGTCGGCGGGCTCGTCGGGCTGCTCTTTGGCAACATCCTCGTTGCCGCTGCCGAGCTCATCCCCGACTTCCCGCTCGAATCTGTCTCCATCCCACGATGGGCCATCATCCTCTCGCTTGGATTCTCAGCAGGCGTCGGCATCCTCTTTGGCATGGGCCCGGCCATCAAAGCATCCATGCTCAACCCCATTGACGCGCTCCGACACGAATAAGTATCCATACAGAAACACACGCACATGACACCAAAGACCAACACACCCCTGACCGGACTCGCCATCCCCGGGCTCTTCGCCTTCCTCATCGCTGCCGGCGGGTGCATGTCCAACCCCTTCGGTGCCGACCCCCTCGACACCCACACCATCGCCTCGCCAGAACGGCTCCGCTCGATCAACACCCTCATCCTCGAACACGCTCCCGAGCCAACAACGCCTCAATCCACCGCCCAAACCCTCGAAGACGCCCGCGAACGATTCAAAGACATCGAGCGCGTCGAGCTCACCCTCGATCACGCCCGCATCGCAGCCCTGACCAATAACCTGGGCTTGAGCGCCACGCTCATCGCCCCGACCATCGCAGCCGAGCGACTCTCCGAAGAAGAGGGACGATTCGAAGCCATCTTCACACTCAATGCCTCAGTCAACAACAACGACAACGCCACCGCTTCAGCCTTGGCCAGTGGGGAATCCACCTCCCGATCCATCACCCCAGGCGTCACCATCCCCCTGCGCACCGGCGGCTCACTGAGCATCACCCTCCCCGTCTCCCGGTTCGAATCCGACAACGCCTTCTCCTTCCTGAACCCGTCCTACACCTCCGATCTCAACTTCTCGCTGAGCCATAATCTCTTGCGCGGGGCAGGACGCCGGGCCGCGACCCATTCGATCCGCCTGGCCGACTACGATCGCCAAATCTCCGAATCCCAGACCAAGCTCGAAGTCATCCGCACACTCGCCGAGGTTGATCGCGCCTACTGGCGTCTCTACGCCTCAGTCCGCGCACTCGAAGTCGTCGAACAACAGCACAGCGTCGCCATCGCCCAGCTCGAACGAGCACAACGCAAAGAACGCGTGGGCACAGGCACCCAGGTCGATGTCATCCGCGCCCAATCGGGCGTCGCCGATCGCGTCGAGCAGATCATCCGCGCCCAGAACGATGTCCAGCTCGGCGAACGCGCCCTCAAAGTCCTCCTCAATCTCCCCGGGCTCGATGCCAACTCCCCGACCCACTTCGAGCTGACCTCCCCCCCCGATCCGGTGGAATACAGCTTCGATCCTGACCAGCTCAGCACCACCGCGATCGAGAACCGGATGGAGCTGCTCGAACTCGAGCTCCAGCTCGCCCGCGACGCTGCCAGTATCGCCTTTGCCGAGAACGAAAAGCTCCCTTTGGTCGCAATGCAATACACCTACCGCGTCAACGGCTTGGGCAACACGATGGATAACTCGGTCGATGTCCTGACCCGCAATAACTTCGAGACCTGGACCGTGGGGCTCAACGCCGAGATTCCCCTGGGCAACGAACAACGCAAATCGGCCCTGGGCCAATCCATCCTCGCCCGGCTCCAACGCCTGGCCACGCGCGATGCTCGAGCGCAAGCCATCACCCGCGAGGTCTACGACGCGATCGACCAGCTTAGCAGCACCTGGAACCGCATCCTCGCTGCGCGAGAAGCCGTCCTGCTCAGCGCCCGCGTGCTCGAAGCCGAGCAACGCCAGTTCGATGCTGGGCGATCCACCACCACCGATGTGCTCATCGCCGATACCAACCTCGCCGATGCCCGCCTGACCGAAATCCGGGCGATCGTGGACTACCAGATCGCCCAGATCGACCTGGCCTTCGCCACGGGCACACTTCTGGGACAATCCAAAGTCGATTGGGCACCCTCGGACCCGCGCGTCGATGACCAAACCGACAGCAAAGCCGATGGCGAGACCCGCGCACGCCAAGGCGTCATCCCCTATCACCCCGGCTCGGGCATCTTCACCAACCCATAACCGACAGCTCGCGCGCTCGGGCAAAGAAATCTCAACGATTTGATCCGATCGAATACCCAAGTCTGAAGTGCGCACACGCATGCGCCGATGACCCCCTTGTCATGGACACCCCCCCAACCACCAACTCACCCGCCGATCGGAGTTCCACCGAGAAGCACGCACCACACCCCGCCGATGAGATCGCCATCAGCGCAACCGATCTCGTCAAAATGATCGAGTCTGGTCAGGGGACCGATGTGAACGAGCTGGTCAACCGGGTGCTCCAAGATCGTCAGGCTGCCTGATCGTCAATCTCTATTGAGAAAAAAGCTGCTGGCGATTCCTCGCTTCGCAGCTTTTTCTCAAACAATCCCCTCAACATCCCGACAGCCAAATCATGGGCATCCATCAGCGAAGGCGCCCAGGAACCCCGAAATATCGAAGAAGTTGAACGACCCATCGCCGGTAAAGTCTCCCTGAGGATGCCCATCGGCAAAGAGCGTCAAAAACTCGGAAATATCAAAGAAGTTCAATGCCCCATCGAGCGTCAGATCCGCCGGGCATGCCAAGGCAGCAATGGTGTAGCGCCCGGGCAGGACCGCTGGGAATACATCGACATCGCCGTTGGCCCATTGGATCGTGATCTGCGCTTGCGGATCACTCCCGATCCCGACATGGATCGAGAGCTCGGATTGGGTCAGGTAGCTCGAGCCCCCATCGAGGTACCGGAGCTGATTGTGCGATGCCGAATCAATCCAGACCCGCGTGCCGAACCCGTTGGGTGCCAGATCATCCACCGCCGAGGTATCAAAGTGCAGCGTGATCGCGTTGATATCCGCTCCGGCGAGTTCGTTGCGGTAGTAATCGTGCTGCTCGCGGTTATTGATGAGCAGGATATCCCGATCGCCGTCGTTGTCATAGTCGCCGCTGATGACGCCTCGTCCTTGTCCTGCATCATCCATGCCACAGATCGCCGCGACATCGGTGAAGCTCGCGCCGGTGCCATCGTTGAGGAACATCTGCGAGGGGATGAACTGGTATCCTTTGTTGGCAAACCCATTGGTAGCAAAGATATCGAGCGCCCCATCGTGATTCAGATCGAGCGACACCGCCCCCCATCCCCAATACCCATAGTTGGTGCCCGTCGCGACCGACACCTCGTCGTAGACATGATCGGTCGTGGTTGCCAAGAAGAGCATATTGCCCGATCCCCCCGGGCCCGGCCCATCGAGGGCGACTCGGCTAGTGACATACCAATCGAGTCTGCCGTCGTTGTTGTAGTCGCCGAAGGTGTTGCCCATGCCGTTGGAATCGAGCCCCGTTCCAGAACTCACCGTCTGATCGGTGAAGGTGCCGTCGCCATTGTTGACGAAATACTTGGAGGTTCCAAAGTCGGCGACCCAGAGGATTTCGGGATACCGATCGCCGTCCATATCGACAAACCGCGGCGCAAAGGCCCGCACGACAGTCATGTCCGCGTCCAGCGCGGTGCTGGTCACATCGGTGAAGGTGCCGTCGCCGTTGTTCTGGTAGAGCGAACTCCCACCATACCACCCAGCGATGGCCAAATCCAAATCCCCGTCGAGGTCATAATCCCCGAACGCCGGGCTGAAGGCATCGAAGGCGGTCGAGTTTTCCAGGGTGATCCCCGCTGCTGCAGCGACATCGGTGAAGGTGTTGTCGCCGTTGTTTCGATAGAGCACGCTCCACCCGTTGGCCAGCTCATGCGCCGGGCCCATCGAGGTGACCATGATATCGAGGTATCCATCGTTGTTGTAATCCCCGACCGCTGCCCCCGAGCCCTTGTGCACCTTGGCCACGCCCCAGGCTGCGCCCTCATCGGTGAACACGCCAGTCCCATCGTTGATATAGAGGTGATCGAAGGTGCCCGAGCCACCGATGACGAAGATGTCGAGATCGCCGTCGTTGTCGAAGTCGCCGCAGGCGCCCCCCGCGGTCATGAACTCGAGCCCCATCCCGTTATCAAAGCTCACATGCGGCGCTCCGAGCCCAGCTGCCACCGTCTGGTTTGAAACATGGGGGTCGGCCCCCGAGGCAACACCACCAGCGAGTCCGGCTGCTGCCCCAGCCGCCATCATCAGAACGGACAATCTGTACGAAATACTACGATCTACTGACATCGTCTGCTTTGTCATCTCAGATACCTCATCGACAAACCCATGCGCATCGGCACATACTCTCAGGTTTGCAAACACCAAGCCGGGCCTTTGAACCCGGGCTCGATCGCTATGGGCACCCCGCAGCAAATGCACCAAGGAAACTCGATATATCGAAGAAGTTGTACACTCCATCGCCGGTGATATCCCCTTGAGGATGCCTGTCTGCAAAGAGCGTCAAGAACTCGGAGATATCAAAGAAGTTCAACACCCCGTCGAGTGTCAGGTCGGCCGGACACGCCAGCGCGCGGATGGTGTAATGACCAGGCGCGACCGCCGGGAACACATCGACATCGCCATTGGCCCACTCGATGGTGATCTGCGCCTGCGGATCGTCCCCGATCCCCACATGCACCGAGAGCTCGGACTGCGAGAGATAACTCGTCCCGCCGTCGAGATACCGGAGCTGTGAATGCGATGCCGAATCGATCAGCACCCGCGTGCCGAACCCATTGGGCGCCAGATCGGCCACCGCCGAGGTATCGAACTCGAGCGTGATCGAGTTGATATCGCCCCCGACAAGATCATTGCGGTAGTAGACCATCGGCTGACGATTGTTGAGCACGATGATGTCCTGATCGCCATCACGGTCAAAGTCGGCGTTGATCAACCCACGCCCCTGCCCGTTGTCGGTCATCCCACACGCTGCAGCAACATCGGTGAAGTTCCCCACCCCATCATTGAGAAACAGCATCGACGGATCATTCGTGTACAGCCCGTCAAATCCATTAGTCTCGAAGATATCGAGTGCGCCATCATGGTTCATATCCACCGAAACAACGCCCCATCCCCAGTACCCCGCGTTGGTGCCCGTTGCCACCGAAGACTCGACAAAGACATGGTCAACCCCGGTGCCCATGTAGAGCATATTCCCCGAGCCGTTGGTCCCGTCGTGGGTGATTCGGCTTGACACATACCAATCGAAGACCCCGTCGTTGTTATAGTCGCCGAAGGTGTTGCCCATGCCGTTGGAATCGAGTCCGGTGCCCGAGCTGATGGTCTGATCGGTAAATGTGCCGTCGGCGTTGTTGACAAGATAGTGCGAGGTATAAAAATCGGCAACCCAGAGCAGCTCAGGATACCGATCCCCATCCATATCCACAAAGCGCGGCGCAAACGACCGAATTTTGGTCATGTCCACATCGAGCGCCGTGAGGGTGACATCGGTAAAGGTGCCGTCGTTGTTGTTCTGGAAAATCTTTCCGCCTCCGAACCACCCAGCGACCGCAAGATCAAGATCGCCATCGAGATCGTAATCTCCGAAAGCAGCGCCATACGCATCAGCCATCTTCGGATTCGTTGTCGAAACCCCCGCCAGAGCGGTCACATCGACAAAGGTCCCATTGCCAGTATTGGCCCAGAGGATATTGGCACCCGGCTGACGACCCTCCGGCGGGCCCAGCGAGGTGACAAAGACATCCAGATCCCCATCGTTGTCATAATCCCCGACGGCAACACCCGTGCCCTGATGCACGCGATCAATGCCCCACGAAGCGCCCATATCAACGAAGTTTCCTTCGCCGTCGTTGATATAGAGCCGATCGACCGATGCCGAACCACCGAGCACAAACAAATCCTGATCGCCATCATTGTCAAAGTCGCCCACCGCTCCGCCACCAGCCATGAACTCCATGTCAGGCCCGTTGGATACGGTTGCATGAGATGCACCGAGCCCAGCTGCCAGTGTCTGGTCTGAAACCGCAGGCGGCGCAGAATGAACCTGTAAACTAAAAACTCCCAGTATCGCTGCTGAAACAAACACAACAAACCGGGATTCAAACACATCGCGCATCGAATCCTCACTTTGTTGGCCGATTGTGCCCCCACGATCGACCCCCCCGATAAACAACATCGGTTCCGCCTCAAGTTATCAGATTTTTGCCCATATGCAAAGAGAAAAATCTGGAAAATCACCGGGCAAGCCCAGCCCCTCACCGAGGCGCTGCATCCTCAGTCCCAGTCGACTCATCTTGTGCGCCCGGCTCCTCAATGCGCCCCACGACCCGGCGCAGCGCAGCCATCGCAACAGAATCAAGCTGATCTCCATCGAGCTTGCCCATTGCCTCGAGGGCCTCGTCGGTGCTCATCGCATCGTGATATACCCGGTCTTCAGTCAATGCGGTATACACATCGGCAACACGAAGCACCGCTGCTGCCGGGTCGATCTGATCCGCCCGAAGCCCATGTGGATACCCACTCCCATCGGGGCTTTCGTGATGCTGGGCGACAAGCCGGGCGATGTCCTGGGTTTCCGGGATTTCCAAGAGCATCGTCACCGCCAGCTCAACATGCTCGCGCATTGCCGACATCTGCTCATCATCGAGTCGGCCATGATGAAACAGGATCGCATCAGGAATCCCAACTTTCCCAATATCATGAACCAGCGAAGCAAGAAACAGGTTCGAGATCGTCTGTTCATCATACCCAAGCACTTTTCCAATCCGCTTGGCCAGCTCGGCAACACGGTGAGAGTGCGCAACCGTTGCCGTATCGCGCACCTCGACTGCGGTGAGCAACCCGGTGATCCCATTGATGAGCTCGCTCTGACGAGACCGCTCGACGAACGCCTCGTGCGCACGATTGCGCTCATTGGAAGCACGCACAAGCGATCCTGTCACCAGCCCTACGATCGGATAAATCGCCAACCACGCGAACTGATCGGGATTCGCCATCGACGAATCTCGCCAGGACCAGAGCAGATGCAGCAAATACAACCCACCCACCACAAAGGCCACGAGCAAACCACCCAGGCGCTCATAGGCAACCGCTGCGACCAGGACAGGAATGAGATACGCCCCTGCAAGGAGAATATGAATCCAATGCACCCTATGAGACTCGGTGGTGATCGAGAAATGCAACACGGTAATCACCACAGTCAGGATGCCTGCGTATCGAACATGAGCTTTGTGAATCTTGTCCATCGCCGAGTATAGCATACCAAGATTCTGCACAACCCGCCCACTGCCCAAGCCCGGCATCCAAACTTCATCGAGCCTCGCACACTGGGCGTTCGCTCTGCACGCCTGGCCTTCAAAAACAGCGTTCTAAAACCACCACTACTGTTTCTCGCGCAAACTCGTATGGACTCAAAGCAGGCCAGCGATCGGGTCTACCGCTTCTATCTTCCTTTGAAACCATCAACCAATCTTGCCCGGCATCACATGATGCTCCGTCAGAACACCATCTTCAAGATAAAGCGTCCGGTCAAACACATCCAACGCCCGTTGATCGTGTGTCACCACCAATACTCCCGCCTGGTTTTCGTGTCCGATCTCTCGGAACAACTCCATCACTTGCCGCCCAAGCTTGCTGTCAAGAGCCGCTGTTGGTTCGTCGGCCAAGAGCAAACTTGGCTTGTTGGCGAGTGCCCGAGCGACGGCGACACGCTGTTGTTGACCGCCCGAGAGTGCCGATGGCAGGTTCTTTGCCCGATCTCCAACACCCAACGAATCGAGCAGTTCCATCGCTCGGCGTTTGGCCGGGCGTCCTTCGACCCCGGAGATCGAAAGCGAGATGAGCACATTTTCAAGCGCCGTCAAAAAAGGGATCAGATTGGATTTCTGAAAGATAAACCCAAGCCGCTCTCTTCGGTACCGCTGAAGATCCACATAGGCCTTGGGTCCATCCATAATCACCTTCCCATCAATCTTGATCTGCCCACTCGTTGGCGGATTGATCAAGCCGATCGCTGAAAGGAGCGTTGATTTCCCTGATCCGCTGGGCCCAAGCAAGGCAACCACCTCGCCACGCCCGATGCTCATCGATGCCTCACGCAGCGCGATGACTTCGGTGTTTCCGCTGCCGTAGGTTTTGGAGAGGGCGATTGTTTCGATCGCAGGCGGATGCGTTGTTGTCTTCATGAGAGCACCTCGTTGGGGCTCACGCCCATTGCTTTGCGAATCCCCAGCGAGCTTCCAACAACACAGATCACCGCAACGGCAAAGGCAAGCCAGATCATCATCTCCGTCGTGACAATCACCCGCCGAGGGAAGAACGGGAAAAGTTGCCCGCCGATCATGTAGGCAATGACATAAGCGATGCCACCGAGCAAAAACGCTTCCTGGAGCACGAGCCCGATGATAACCCGGTCCTTGGCGCCCATGAGCTTGAGGAGTGCAATGTCGTGGACTTTGTCGAGCGTCATCGTATAGAGAATCAGTGACATGATGATCGCCGAGATCGCCACGAGTAAGACACGGAAGAGCCCGATCTGGCGACGCGCTCGATCCACCGGGCCTTGGAGCAAAAGCTGGCGTTGTTCTTCAGCACTGTACACAGTAACATCGGCCCATCCATCCATGACCGACCGCACCGACTCGACATCGACGCCGGGCTTGACATTGACGAGGATCGCGCTGACCGTGGGTGATCCCAGCGCGGGGATCAGCTTGGCGGGAAGATCAGCCCGCTCGAGCATACCGGGCTGTGATTGAACGATATCGGTGTGCTCGGCGCGTCCTCGTCGGGCAGCCCGTTCGAGCCGGGTCGCTTCGCCCACCGAATCAAACTGCACCGCAAGCGCATCAGAAACCGTCAAGAACGCGAGCCCGTCGCCGCCGCTGCTGATCATGTTCTGGGTGATCCCAACGACGCGATAGGAATCTTTGCCCAGTTGAACCATCTCACCGATCGCCAACCCGAGCGTGCGATCCGCGACCATCTCAAAATGCCCCTGCCCAATGGTTCGTCCTGACAAAATCGGAAGCCACTCCCCCCGATCCTCAGGCCAAGAAAGCCCCACAATCGAGATCCGGATCGGGCGTCCTTGATGCACCCTTTGAACAGTGTGCGTCACAAACCGCCTGGCGTCGGAAACCCCCGGCACCGTCAGTGCCCGATCTTCCACGCTCGATGGCAATCGGGAAAGCTCGGCGAATGGGCCTCGAGTTTCGCTTTGTACAATCCAGAGATCCGAATCAAGCTCATCGATCAGCAGTATGGCATCCTCCTCGATGCCTTTATAAATACCACCCATGCCCATGACGATCATCAGCAAGAGCCCGAGCCCGACAGCCGTGAGCGCAAAGCGCCCGAGATTATGCCTGACATCTCGAATCGCCAGATTCATTGGACCACAACCTTTTTCTGATCTTTCAATGCGTTCTGTTTGCCGGGATTGGCCAGCCGAATGAGCACATCACCCGCCGAGAGCCCACTGGTCACCTCAATGGATTCGCGTCCTTGCTTGCCCAACTCACATGGCTTCCACCGGGCACGATTTCCATCAAGGATGTACACGCCGCGCTCGCCATCAACAGCCACCAGATAACTCATCGGCACCACAAGAACATCTTCAAGCCGATTGGTCTCGATATACACATCGGCCCGCTGACCAATCGCCCACTGCTCGGGCAAATCTTCGATCGCCACATCAACAAGAAACTCGCGTGTTTCCGAATCCGTCTCTCTGCCCAGCCGAACCACATGCCCACCCAACGGCTCATCGGGTTGCGAACGAAGCAAAACCCGCGATGGCTGATTCGGGGACAAGCCCGCCATTGCAGTTTCATCGACCCACGCCGACACCCAGATCTCATCGAGTGCAACAAGCTGATAAATCGCCGACCCGGGCACGATGATATCTCCGGGATCGCGATCCCTGCGAACAATGAGCCCATCGAATGGTGCAGAGATCACGGTATCTTCAAGCCGGGCCTGCTGGTATTCCAGTGTTTTTTGAGCTGCGATCAACAGCATCTTGCCCTCAGCGATCGCAGATTTGGACCTCGCAAGATCCGCTTGAGCAATAGCAACTTGTTCTTCAGCTTTGTCAATCTCGGATTCATTGGCTGCCCCTTGAGCAAATGATTCTCGTGTCCGAGCCAGATCATGCTCAACCTGACGCAGCACGGCCTGCGATCGGACCTGGTCAGCAACCAATCGCTCAACCCCCGCTTGACTGGCCTGGGCATTGGCCCGGGCGATTTCAACCTGACGAATCAGATCCCGATCATCGAGCCGGGCAATGACCGTCCCTTTGGAAACCATGTCGCCTTGATCGACTGAGAGTTCAATCAGTCGCCCTTGAATCTTTGACGAGACAACAGCCGACACCCTCGCCTGGATCGAGCCGGTGCCCATGACTTCAATCACAAGATTGCGACGAACGATCTCATGGGCAACAACAGGAACCGGACGAAGAACCTTGGTATACACAAGAAACCCAACAGCCAAGGCAAGAATGACAAACACAAAAACTCTTCGGACCCATCGCATCGTGAGGCTTCCTTCCGTTCTGAACACGGCTTGATTGGCGACCAAACGACCCTGCAATCGCATCAGTCACACGCAAGGCCCTCCCACATATCATTTTATTCTCTGAAACATGCGTTGGAAAGTGTATACTGGAGAAGTCACTGACTAATCAAAGACCAGCTGTAACTTTACTCGAAATCAAGGCTGGCAGCAATCCATCACCGCTCAATAGCCCTCAATCGTTCATTTGAGTTCAAAGCTCGAATCTACTGATTCGAACACGCTCACTCCAATCAGCGCGCAGCCAACGCAACTTCACACCTTCTTTGGCACAGGTTCCAAACACTTCGACCCCAGCACACGCTTCGCATACAAGTTGCACGCCATCAGCATCGGGCACACATCGAAACGGTTTTTCTCCAAGCCACGACACCGCACCTTGCAGCTGCCGAGCTGATGCTTCACCATCGCAAACAGTGCTCCACTTTCGATCGAGCCTGAGAAAGACAAGCACACCCCTCCGATCCCGCCAGTCATACAACTCCGCTTGCCGCATCGCCCGCGCTGTCTCTTATAAACAATCGCGCCGATTCCCCTCCCGACGCTGGCCCAACCAAACTCCCCAGCTCCATCCAAGAGCACAACCAATCGCGGTGCGCTATCAAAAAACACCATCAAAAAACGCCCTTGACATCATGCCAAAGGCGTTCTCTACAAGTGGAGACGATGAGAATCGAACTCACGACCTCTTGCATGCCATGCAAGCGCTCTACCAATTGAGCTACGTCCCCAAAATGTCCGCGCAGGCCAACTGGCCATGAGCACCCAATCCTAGGTCTCCCCACGCCAAGGTCAAGATTGCGCCAAATCTTCCAGCTATCGGCAGCATTTTCTCCCAATCCACAAATCAGCATCATCCAATCCCAACCCACAGCCGAAAAGTACCCAGGAAAACATACAAGCTTGACGAGGTGCCTCGATGAAAGCAAACAACGAGCTCGGCTGGTGGATCGATCACACCGGATCAACCTACACCCACACCACCGCCCAAACCACCTTCCCCAACGCGATCGCAGCTGGGAAGGTCTACCAAGACTCCAGATCAGGGGTCATCACCCACCTCAACAACAAACCCGCCAGCCTCGCGTTGGTCTCCCAAGAACTCCTCGATGTGCTTCACAAACGATTCCCAGGCACCCGATGGTGGATCAAAGACCTCGCCCCTGCCAAGGTCCCCGCCCGCCAGGCAGCATCCTGACCATCACAGCCCACCGATCGCCTGCGCCAAGGCCGCCTTACGCACCAGCACGCCATGAGTCACCTGATTGAGGATCACCGACCGCTGGGCATCCGCTGCTGCATCGGCAATCTCCACCCCCCGATTCATCGGCCCGGGGTGCATCACAATCGCCCCCGCCTTCATCCGATCAACCCGATCCTGGGTCAGCCCAAACGCCCGATGATACGCGGCAGTTGAATCGAGCCCTTCGCCGCCGCCTCGCTCGAACTGAATCCGAAGCATCATCATCACATCCACCTGATCGATCACCGCATCAAAATCATGCACCACCTCGCACCCCAAATCCGCCAACGAATCGGGAGCCATCGCTGCGGGCCCAGCGAGCACCACACGAGCGCCCAATGCCCCGAGCAACCCGATATTCGACCGGGCAACCCGCGACGAAACCACATCGCCAACAATCGCCACACGCACACCCGAAAAATCCCACCCCTGGTCAAGCGAAAACGCCCGCCCGATCGTCAACGCATCCGCCAGCGCCTGCGTCGGGTGCTGATGCGTCCCATCGCCCGCATTAATCACCGGAATCCCCACACGCTCGGCGATAAGCCCACACACCCCCGACTGCCCCGCCCGGATCACCAACGCATCGACCCCCATCGCCTCGATCGTCCACGCGGTATCGATCAGCGTCTCGCCTTTGGAAATCGACGAGCCTTTGCCTGTCAGGTCCACCACATGGGCTCCGAGCCTTTGGGCAGCGAGCGAAAAGCTCACCCGCGTGCGGGTCGAATCCTCGAAAAACAGATTGGCCACCGATCGCCCTTTGAGCACATCGGGCGCAAAGTCATCGGCATCAGCCAGCGCGAGCAGCGCCCGCGCCTGGGCTGGGTCGGCCTGCTCCATCGAGATCAGATGATGCCCACTCCACATCGCGCTCAATCCTCGACAGGGACCTCGTAATACCCATGCCCTTCATGCCCCGCCGATCCACTCGGTGCCGATTGGGCTTGAGGCATTTCCGATTCGATCGCGTCTGATTCATCAGCTGCATCAATCGCCTCGCCCAGCTCGTCGCCCGGTTCGTCGCCCGGTTCAGTGCCCGGCTCGTCGCCCGACTCAGCACCCGGCTCAACACCCGGCTCAACAAGGCCCTCTTCTTCAGGCCACACCGGCACATACACCGGAGGCGTCGGGATCGTCCCCGCTGCCCAATGCTGCTGACGATACACCCGCCACTTGCGCACCCCCCCGCTGAGCCAGATCGTCACACTCTGGTCTTCAACGCGCCCATCAGCACGCACAAACGGGTAGATCACATCGACCTTGGCATCCGAAGCACGGATCCAGACCCGTCCGATGTGATACACCGGGATATCGCTGCTCATCTCCTCGCTGGGCATAATCGCCCCATCGGGGAGCCCCGCGATCACCTTCTCGAATGATTCTGGCGAAGTGCCCACAGGCAGGTTGATCGCATATTGCCCCTCAACGGGATGCTCCTTGACCACCGTTTCCAGTGCTTGCCGAACCACCGCGATGGACTGAAAATGATTGGCACTCTTGAAAGCTGGCGCACTCTCAGGCACGGGCACATTGGTATAGCTCACACACCCGCCGACCGCTGCTGCCAACCCGATCATGCCGACTCGTGCGATCCACACCATGCCCGCCCGGCGTCCAAATCTACTCATTCTTGTCGATGCCATCGCAACCTCCCGCTTCAAGCGTATGTCCCTATGAGCACATGATAGATCAGAACCACCCCCGGCGCACCCTCTGACTCAACCAACTTCTCTGCTTTCCTCACCCCGCCTCCATACCATCCTCCAC
>WFPK01000111.1 GCA_015487555.1 Phycisphaerales bacterium | reverse complement strand
GCGAGGAGGCCTAGGGGGTGGGTGCTGGGGGTGAGGGTGAAGGCGGATTCGTCGAGTCCTAAGGCGGCTGCTCCGTTGGTGGTGGCCATTTGGAGAAGGGTGCGTGGATCGGTGGCGTCGCGGCGATGGAGGTGGCGCATCTCGTCGAGGATGGAGATTCGATCGGGGGTGTCGAGGTTGACGATGGAGTCGGTGCCGAGGCAGACATTGACGCCAGAAGCGAGCATGTCGCGGTAGCGGTGTGGGCCAAAGTATTGATCGGCGCCGAAGTAGGCGCTGGCTCGTGGGCAGTAGGCGACGGAGGCGTTGGTCTCGGCGAGGATTTCGATGGCGGCGTCGGTGGCGTCGTTGACATGGGCGACGAGGAAGGGGGGAGATTTTGGTGGCCCGGCTCGCCGAGCCGGGTTCTTCTCTTCATCTTCAGTTATGCACACCACAGAAAGACCCGGCTCGGCGAGCCGGGCCACCGGGGAGAGCACCTCGGCGAGGTGCTCGACGGGGTGGTTGGATTTGGCGATGTGGTCGAGGATGGAGTTGTGCCAGATGCCGAAGCGTTCGAGGAAGGTGCGCTGGGGACCTGTGCCATTGGCGATGAACTCGCGTTCTTCGGGGGTCTCGGCGAGGTGGGTTGAGAGAGGCATGGATCGTGCGCGGGCAGCCGACGCAGCCCAGCGGTACACAGAGAGATCGACGGTGTTGGGGGCGTGGGGCTGGAGCCCGATTTTGACGCCTGTATCGGTGAGGTCGGCGAGGGATTGGGGATGGGTGGCAGCGAGATAGTGGTCGATTTTGTTGATGGCGGAGACGACGGTGGTGCCGATGCCGAAGAACTCGAGATAGGACACCCCGATCAAGGGGGAGGCTGCGAGTGTGTGGGCGGGGGCGTCGGTGATTCGGCCTTCTGGCGCGCCGGCGATGTCCCCCACTGCGATCGAGCCGCCGGTGAGGGAGGCCTGGATGCCCAGTTGGACAGCCTGGCGGATGTCGGTATCGTCGGCTTTGCGATTGGCTCGGATGTGATCGACCCATTGGACGAAGCCGTCGGTAGGGTCGTGGGCGATGGGGCCGATGTGGGTGAGGTCGAGGTGGGTGTGGGCGTTGACGAGGGCGGGGATGATGAGCCGATCGCGGAGGGTGATTTCCATGATGGACTTGGGGAGGTCCATCTGGTCGATCTGCGATGCGGTACCTGAAGCGATGATTTTGTAGCTTGAAGCTATTGGTTTGAGGATGAGGGAGGCGTTTTCGATGACGCCTAGGATGCTGTCGGCGATGGCGGTGGTGTTGAGTCGGATGAGGGGCGCAAAAGTGTCCGAATCTGGGGAAGCATCTGAACGGTTTGGATCGAGAAGCGCATCTACCTTGTAGCGGGTAGTTTGAGAAAAGGGTTGCTGGGGTTGGTTGTTCATGCGGAGAGATTGTATGGTGCGAATACACAATAAGGTTGTGGATTGGCGACCGGGTTGGACTCGATACGATATCATACGATACCATTGGATCAGACAACACATCCAGAGCTTGGCGGATCGCTGGGCTTGATTGCAGACCAGGAGTTAGACATGAAAATCACCAAACGCGCTATCGGGCACCGGGTTGCCCTGAGTACCGTTCTGATCGCCATCGCCGGGCTCGGCACTGGTTGTGTCAGTCAGCAAGAGTATGACAAGCTCTACGATACGAATATGTCGTTGCGGAGTCAGAACCAGGAGCTGACCAATCGGCTTGGTTCTACCGAATTGACCAACGCTCAGCTTCAGGGGTCGGCTGGCGATGCGCAGAGTGTGATCGATGCGTTGCGGTCGGAGAACAAAGCACTTCGCGATGGGCTTGCAAGCTCGCAGGTTTCGTTTGCTAATCTTGAGGATCGGATGAACTCGCTACAGATTGTGCATCTTGATGCAGCGACGGATCGGGCGTTGTCTGATCTGGCTGCTCAGTTCCCCGATATGATTATCTATGATGCGGACAAGGGAATGCTTCGATTTGTTTCGGACATGACCTTTGCCTCGGGTTCGGACTCGGTGCAGGCGTCGGCGGGGACATCACTCGAGCAGCTCGCGCAGGTGCTCAACTCGGGCTCGGCGAGCAAATATGACATCCAGATCGTCGGGCATACCGATGACCAGAAGATCAGCTCGAATACCCAGCGTCGTCATCCAACCAATATGCACCTCTCGGCCCATCGCGCGATCGCGGTACGGGCGGCCCTTGGAAAGGCCGGGATTGGATGGGATCGGATGTCGGTGACAGGATGGGGCGAGAATCGTCCATTGGTGCCCAACAACAAGGGTAAGGGCACGCCGGCCAATCGACGCGTCGAGATTTACCTCGTGCCTTCGACGAGGACAGATGTTGCACCGGCACGCATCGAGGCAGCAGCAGATAATTCGGCACCAGCCCCGGCAACGACTCGCCCGAAGATTGATCCGACGAAGTAAGATCGCCTTGATTTGTATCAACGAGCCGCGACCGTGAGGGAGCGGTTTTTTTGATGGCGTGAAAAGAGAAGACCACTCCCTTATGGTCGTGGCTCGTTTGAGAGGAGATAGTAAACCCAGGGCTTATTCAACGGTTCGCGCAGGGGCGATGGCGAAGAAGAAGGAGATCAGGAACACGAGGAACCCGGCGGCGGTGGCTGGGAGTGTCCATCCTGAGACGCGCAGGGCCTGTTGTTCCATGGTGATCGCGGGTGCTCGGGGCATGATTTTGAGGGCTGCGCCGCGTTGCCAGGAGTACTCTTCGAGCTCGCCATCTCGGCGCTGGGGGATGGGCTCGCCTTTGAGTTTGGCGTAGTTCTGTCTGCGGAGGAGGCTTTTTCCACTTTCGGGGAATCGTTTTTGTTCGTGGACGATGGTGCCGTCGCGGAGGAACTCGTAGCAGTCGAACCGCCAGAGATCGCTCCGGAGCTCGCCGTTGCCCCAGGTTTCTGGCTGCTGGAGGCTTTCGTGATTCTTCTCTTTGATTGGCTCGACGCCGAAGGGTGTTCGGGTGACGAGTGCGAGGCGGGGTTTGATTTCGTCGTTTTCGATTTTTTGCTGGAACTCGCGCATCGACATCCCTGCGCGGTCGGCGAAGAAGGAGAGGGTCAGCCAGTCCTTCTGGCGTTCGTAGAGGGTGGGCAGGGGGACCAGAGGTGGGATGGCAACATCGAGAATGAGCTCTTCGTCGCCATAGCGTACACGGATCACATCGCGGCCGTCGATGGTTTCTTCGACGAGTTCAACGGGACGACCGGCGAAAGTGAATGAGGTCGATGCGACCTGGATGTAGGCGAAGAGCGGGTGGTCGGATTCTTTGTTGTAGTCGGCGATGCGTCCGGCCAGGGCGATGCCTGCGATGATGATGGTGAGCAATGAGACTGCACACAAACTCCACCAGATTCGTCGGCTTTCTTTGGCGGGTGGCGCGTTGTGCAGAGGTTGGGGGTGCTCAGTGTCCATCATCTTGTGATTCGGCTTGTGAGTCGGCAGAACTGCTTGCTGCGGGATCGACATCGGAGAAGAGTCCGGGTGTCAAGCCATGGCGTGGGTGTGATGCGTTGGCATCAGAAGTTGCATCGTGTGTTGCGAATCCGAGTTGCTCGTAGAAGTTGTGTTCATCGAGTGTGTCTCGTCCGGCGGCGTGTCCGCTATAGAATTTTTTCCAGAAGCTTGCCTCATCGCCTTTTTCTCGGTAGTAGAGGAGTCCTGGTTTTTCTTTGCTGCCGTGGAGGCGGGCGTAGAGGACGATGTTCGATCCTCCGGTGTTGACTTTGGGGCTCAGGATAAGCGAAAAATCTTTGTCGGCCGATGCGGCGTTGAGTCCGACGCCGGTGCCGCCTGGGACGATTGATGGAGCTCGTTCCGGATCAACGAGATGGCGTGATCCCAGGTCGATCATGCTGAATCCGAGGAACAAGGCCACGCAGAAGAGGCAGAAGAGCATAACGAAGGTATTGAGCGCCTTGTCATATTTGAGCTGCATGAAGAAGGCAGCGACGAGGATTGCTTTGATGGTCGCGATGGTCATGGCACCAACGATATTGATCCACTTGGGCAGCGTGATCTCGAAAGCGGTCTCCATCCATTGTTCGAGGTTGTAGAACCCGACCGTCAGCACGGTAAAGGCGAGCAGGATCACGAGGACGGATATCTGCATCTTCCAGTCGGCGACAAAGTGCCCCTCGTGGGCATCGTCGTGTGGATTGATCCCATGGGGATCGGTTGGGTCCCATCCCAGGTCGTTTGATGCGTTTGTGGTGTCTTGGCTCATGGCGTGGTCTCGATGAGAATGTATCGGAATGCGGTACGGTTTGTCCAATGGGATCAGTGAATCAGATACAGGAGGGGGAAGAGGAATATCCAGATGAGGTCAACGATGTGCCAATAGAGGGCGGAGTTTTCGACGAGTGTGTATTGGGTTGGGCCGTAGGCCTGGTATCGGTGCGCTCGCCAGAGGACGAATGCGAAGAGGAATGCGCCGATGATGACATGGAAGGCGTGAATTCCGGTGCCGATGTAGTAGAGCGACCACCAGAGGGGTTCATGGGGATCGGTCGCGTAGGGATAGGCGAAGAAGGTGCCTGGTGCTTTGCCCTCGGGGAGCTTGATGCCGTATTCGAAGGTGAACTTGATGCCGACGAATGCGATGGCACACAAGATGGTGATGAGGATGTTGATTTTGAACCAGAACTGCTTGTCGAGTTGGGCGAGCCGAACAGCGTTGGCTGCGGTCCATGAGGAGAAGAGGAGGATGGCGGTGTTGGCTGCGCCCATTCGCCAATCGAGGGCGTGCGATCCGTTGGCCCATGCTTCTGGGTAGAGCATGCGGAAGACGGCGTAGCCACAGAAGATGCCTGCGAAGAGCAGGACTTCTGTGGAGAGGAAGAGCCACATCCCGAATTTGGCGGCGTCGAACTCTTCGTCGCCCGAGCGCCAATGGGATTGGTGCTTGGCATTTCGCCAGTGCATGGGGCTCTGGAGGATGCGAGCCGGTACGCCTGAGGTGTCTGTATCAATCATGGTCATTTGGTCATATCCCTTTTCAACACGAAAACATGTCGCGGGTTTGTTGAACATTTGTGGCACATTGCGGATTAGTGCTTGTTGCCCTTTTCTGGAAGCGGATAGTCCTTTGGATCCCAGTGCGGCGGAACGACAGAATCAAAGTCATATGGGCCGTGCTTGAGGATTGGTTCTTTGTGGAAGTTGTGCTCGATTGGTGGAGATTCGACTTCCCATTCGAGAGTCAAACCGCCCCACGGGTTGGCCGACGCTTTGTCGCCGGAGAGTATGGATTGCACAAAGACGAAGAGGTGAACCAGGAACCCCAGAAGAAGCACAAGTGATCCAACGGATGAAATCTGGTGGAGTGTCTGGAACTCATCGACATAGTTTGCATATCGGCGAGGCATGCCTTGGGTGCCGAGGAAGAACTGGGTGAAGAATGTGAGGTTGAACCCGATGAAGACGAGTGCTGCGCCGAGCATGGCACCTTTTTCGGAATACATTTTGCCGAACATCTTTGGCCACCAGTGATGGAGCCCTGCCATGAATGCGATCACGGTGCCGCCCATCATGGTGTAGTGAAAGTGAGCGACGACATAGTACGAATCGTGGAGATGGAGGTCGGTCGCGAGGGTTGCCAGAGGCAAGCCGGTGAGCCCGCCGATGGAGAAAGTGAAGAGGAACATCAAGGCATAGATCATCGCGGTATTGATGACGATCGATCCCTTGTAGAGCGTTGCCACCCAGTTGAATATTTTGATGGCTGTGGGGATCGCGACGAGGAAGGTCAGCCCCGAGAAGAGGATCGCAGCGAGCTCGCCCATCGCGGTGAAGATATGGTGCCCCCAGACGAGGAACGACACGCCTGCGATGCCAAGCGATGAGAAGGCGATGGCGCGATATCCGAAGATATGCTTGCGGGCGTTGACGGAGATCACCTCGGAGATGATGCCCATGCCTGGGAGGATCATCACATAGACAACTGGATGGGAATAGAACCAGAAGAAGTGTTGGTAGAGGACAGGGTCGCCGCCGAGTGATGGATCGAAGATACCGATGTGCATCACGCGCTCGAAGATAAGCAGCAAAAGGGTGATCCCGACGACAGGGGTGGCGAGCACCTGGATGATCGCGGTGGCATAGAGCGCCCAGATCATCAGAGGCATATCGAACCAGCCCATCCCCGGTGCGCGGAGTTTGTGTACGGTGACGACAAAGTTGAGCCCGGTGAGGATCGACGAGAACCCGAGGATAAACGCGGCCATCACCATCAGCACCACTCGCCAATGGTCGGCATCGGTGGTGGTTGAATAGGGGGTGTAGAAGGTCCACCCGGTATCGACACCTCCAAGGAGGATTGAGAACACACCAAAGAGGCATCCGACGACATAGATATACCAGCTCAAGAGGTTGAGTCTTGGGAAGGCGACATCTTTGGCGCCGAGCATGATGGGCAAGAGGAAGTTGCCCAAGGCTGCGGGGATGGCGGGGATGATGAACATGAAGACCATGATCGCGCCGTGGAGTGTAAAGATGCGGTTGTAGATTTGTGATCCCGAGACACCGTCTGCGAACATACCGCCCATGAGCTCTTTGAGACTCTCGCCGGTGGTGACGGTGACGGTTTCGATATCACCAGCCGCGTTGACAAACTCGGTGGTCTGCGTGCGGATGGGATCGAGGAGTTCATAGCGAACTCCGATCGCTGCCATTCCGCCGAGGAAGAACATGAAGAGGACCGCGAAGAGGTACATCACCCCGATCTTTTTGTGATCGACGGTGGATGCCCACTGCCAGATCCGCGCGATCATGCCGGGCGGTCCGCTGAGGTATGACCCCTCATCGTGGTGATGTCCAGCGTTTGCTTCAAGCGTACTCATGAATCACTCCCGGCTTCTGCTTCTTCTGTTTCGCCTTCTGTTTCGCCAGCATCACTCGATTCACTATCCTCACCTGCGTTTGGATTGCGGTCTGAGACTGATTGGATAAAGGCGATAATATTGTCGATGTCTTCTTCTGATAACTGCCCCTGATAGCTTGGCATCGCGGGCGCAAAGCCCTTGACGATTTTGGCGTTGGGGTCGAGGATGGATTCGCGGTAGTAGTTGGCATCGCGCATCACACTTGATCCATCTTCAAGGAGGGCTTCGTATCCGAACCCAAACTGTCCGTCGGCGTTTTTGACCGAGTTCCATGTGGGTCCGACCAGGCGTGTGCCGTTGGTCTCGTGGCAGGTTTTGCAGAGCTGTGTCCAGATTTTCATGCCCGCGTCGATGGGGTCAAGCTTTACGCTCCAATCGGCCATTTTCTGATCGTAGAGCTCGCGAGGCACAACCCGGATGGTCGCGGCCATGCGTGAATGGTCATCGCCACAGTATTCGGCGCAGAAGACCCACATATCGCGTCCAGGCATCACTTGGCCTGTCTCTTGGTGAACATAGGTGTCATTGGGGGTGAGGATCGGCGTGCTGAATCCGAATCCTGTGTATCGGTTGGGGATCACATCCATCTTGGTTCGATAGTCGGGTATCCAGAACGAATGGATGACATCGGTGGACATCATGCGGAGTTTGATATCGGTGTTCTCGGGCACATAGAAGATTGGATACTGTTTGCCTTCGGTGACGACATGGTTTTCGTTATCAACCACCCGCGAGAGTGCCTGGGTCTCGGGCGAAGTGGCCCCGTTTGGATAGGTTGCGATCCATGACCACTTCGAGCCTTGGATTTTGAGTTCCATTGCGCTATCTGGCGAGACCACCTTGGAGGTGTATCCTTGGAACCCAAGGATGAACATGACGAGCATGCTCGACGAGGGGACGACTGTCCAGAAGATTTCCAGAAGCAGGTTGTGGTGCGGGCTTGGCTCGGCGGGCACACCCGGGCGTCTGCGGTACTTGATGGTGAAATAGACCATCAAGCTCATGAGCAAGACAAAGAAGAAGATCGAGAACCAGGTAATCATCAGGAAGAGCCCGTCGGACCACGCAGCCGCTTCGGAGGCGGCCGGGACATCGCCGAAGATCAGTTTCTGGAGAATATCTGGTTGTGCGCTTGCAAGCGTTTGCATCATGACACATGACCTGTCTGTGCTCGGGCGTACGAGCCCGAGGAGGTGTTCGATGAATGTGAATCGTTGTTATCTGCGTCGGTGTCGTGTGCATCCTCGGGCTTGTTGGCCAGATAGAGCTTTCGACGGACGCGTTCGCCCATAAACAATATGGTGAGACCGATGATAATGAAGGCGAGTGTCAGCAACGCCCCCACCTGCATCACACGGAATGCCTGGATCGAATATGCCCCGGCGAGTGGATCGAACCGGTAGCAGAAGTGCAAGAGCCGATCGCCGAGGCTCGCAGCGATTTTGCCTTGCGATGCGTCGAGCAAGGTGAGCTTGAGTTCTTGCGCCGGGTAGTCGAAGCCGTACATATACCGGGTGACTTTGCCTTTGGGTGAGAGCACCATCAGCGAGATGGGGTGGGAGAAGTCGCCGTTATCGAGTGGGTTGAACCCAAATCCAACAGCGTTGACCAAGCGTTTGATATTGAGCGGATCGCCGGTATGGAACTCGATGCCAGCGAGGGCCTGGGGAGTCTCGCCTTGGTTATATTCGCCAAGGAAGTTGGTCCGTTCGCCCAGTGCCATCGAGGTGGTCTCGGTGTGGTCAAAGCTCACGACCAACACTTTGTAGTCTTCCCCAGCCGAGTATTCGAGTTTGTTGAGCGACGCGACGAGCTGCGAGAGCACCACCGGGCAAACCACCGGACACTGGTAGTAGACCATCGCCAGGATGACAGGGGTTTCGCCGTCGAAATAGGTGCCCAGTTCGACTTGTTGCCCTTGGGAGTTGGTGAAGATTGCGTCGAGGGGGATGTGGTTTCCGAGTTGTTCGGTGACTTCGACGCCGTTGAGCTCTTGAACTTCTGAGCGATCGAGCAGTCGCTGGGCGTGGGCACCCGATGCGATGGCAAGCACACTCGCCAATGCGAGGAGCAGGAATCGCTTGTTCATCGGGTTGGAACGCTCAGGTCGTTTCATGTCGTTTCATGTCGTTTCATTGGGATCAGTTGCTCGGTTGAGTTGCTCGGTTGAGTTGCTCGGTTGAGTTGCTCGGGCGGGTTGCTCGGGCGGGTTGTTTGCGTTAGTTGCTCGCGTATTCATTGATGACGGCGTCAATGGCGCCCTCGACGGGTTCTTTGATTGATGCGAGTTCTGCATCTCGATAGGCCGAGGCGGCAGCAGCCCCTTGGGTATTTTCATTGATCATTGTGCGGTAGTTGCTCATGTAGTTCTGGAAATACACGACCAGGACACCGATCACAATGAGGACGCCGAGGGTCATTGCAATGAATGTGAGCCCCAATGCCTTGGCGCTGGCTTGGGCGGTGTGTTCTTCTTGGGGCACTCCTTCGTCGGCGGAATGCTGGTGCCATTGATCGTGTCCGTTTTGTTCATCAGCGCTCATCGCTGTACCCTCCCGGGTTGGTCATCGGGCTTATTCCCGATGACAGTGTTCTGTGTTGGCGATCGCGTGTGCAATCGCGTGTTCTCTTCGACTCTAAGCCCTTTGGCGCTCTCGTACCGAGCTCCTGGGCGTTTATACATAGTTCTTGTGCTTGAGTGATTCGTGGAGCATCGGGTCTTTGAGTGGGAGCAGTGGGCTCTTGGGGATTTTGAGGGCAACGAGCCCGGCGAAGATTCCCAGGACGCCAACAACGCCGGCGATATCAAGCCAGATCATCGCCAAACCGGGGTCGGCTTTGGAAGTGTTCATGTACACCATCGGGCGGATGATCCAGAGCATATCGAGGATGACCATCACGAGCATGTAGACACTCATCCCACACAGGAGCATGGTTTTCCGTTTGGTCTTGCGCCAGATCAGGAGCAGGAATGGGATCCCAAAGTGCCCCATGGTCATGACGACGAAGAGCCACTGCCATCCGTGCTGTTGGCGGTTGGTATACCATGCGGTTTCTTCTGGGATATTGGCGTACCAGATCAGGAAATACTGTGAAAACGCGACATAGGCCCAGAAGACGACAAAGGCGAAGACGAGCTTGCCAAGGTCATGGAAGTGCTCTTCGGTAACGAGCCCGTCGAGCTTGCCCGCCCGGCGAAGCATCGTGGCCACGATCGCCACCGCCGAAGCCGAGGCAAGGGCACACGAGGCGAAGTAGTACACGCCCCACATGGTCGAGAAGAATCGGTAATCGAGCGACATGAGGAAATCGAAGGAAGCAAAGGCGGTCGAGAGTGCAAAGAGCGGGATGCCTGCGCCCGAAAGGAATCGGGCTTTGCGTCCGAGCATCCGATCGCCGGTTTCGTCGCTCTTGCGCGACCAGCTCAGCAGGACTCTTGAGATGCCGACCCAGATCGCTGCGTAGATGATGATGCGGATGATGAAGAAGTTGGTATTGAGGTAGGGCGATTTGACTTCGAGGAGGTGGTTGTATTCTTTGCCGGTGTATCCAAGCCATTGCAAGAGCACGCCGCCTTGGGTGATCTCGATCGCAGCCACGATCAGCATCATGACCACCGGGACCCAGACCAATGAGGCAATGTTCTCGAACTGCCTGCGGAGGGTGATGGCCCAGCTTGCGTTGAGTGAATGGAAAACCATGACCCAGAACAATGAGCCCAGCGAAATCGCCAAGACGGTGAACACACCGACTTCAAAAGCACCCAGGGCATGGCGTCCATTCGTAAAGGCCCCCATGAGGGTGACGAGGAGTCCGACGATACCCGCCCCGAAGAGCCATTTGGCAGCTCTCGATGCGCTCGCAGCCGAGAGCGTGGTGTTGTCCTCGCTCATCCGTGGATCACTGGCGATCCGGTCAAGGCGCGCTTGCCAATCGGCATCGGAGAGCCCGGTTGAATCCGGCGCAGGGTGGTTTGGGTGCTTGGTTGCGATCTGGGTCATTTTTCACCCCCGTTGTCTGTGCTGGCGATCGCCTGATTCATCTCTGAATCCTGCCCAGGGGTTTGCCCTGGTATTTCGCCTTGTCCGAGCCGACGCCCCTTGGCATCGAATGCTCTTTGGAGCGTGCGGATGTAACTCACAATCGCCCAAGCATCTTGCTCATCGACAGCATGCTTATAGGAAGGCATCCGGTTGGCACCATCGGGAGCCCAGAGCCCCTCGCGGATGATGTGGAAAAGATATCCATCAGTCCCAAACTCACCCGAGCGATCGCGATATTTGTTGTCGAGCAGGTTCACCGGGCGGACATTCATCATGCGCCCCACGAGCCCCGAGTCATTGCCCAGCCCGTCGTATCCATGACAGGCGGTGCAGTAAATGTTGAACCGTTCCATGCCCCGCATGATGAGCTCTTTGTTGACCTCGACGGGCATCCGCTCGGCATATGCAGGCGGGTCCTGGCTCGCTGAGCCTGCGACAAGACCGAAGTAGTAGGTCTCGTCGGCTTTGAGCATGTCGGCACGATCCTTGCCCTTCATCTCGACCCACTGCCCTGATCCCTCGGGGATCAGCCCAGTTGAACCAAACGCGACGGTGCCTTCGACAGGCAGGCGCTGGGAACGCTTGTCTTCAAAGAACTTGGACTCACTCTGCGCCTTGAGCTTGGGTTGATCGTCCATATCGGGGAAGAACTGTCGCGGCGGTGCGTCGGTGCGATCGCCTCGACACCCGCTCATGAATGTCATTGCCGAGCCAAGCACAACAACCCCGAGCGCACCGTTGAGTGCCCAGCGAGTCATTGCCTTGGTTGTGTTGCCTGCTTGGATCATGCTGAATCCTGTTGGTCTGTATGGTTGAACGATTCACGATCGTTTCTGGTCTGATCTGGTTTGTTTAGCTCACATCCTCGATGAGCGTGATGTCGGTGCCACCGATTTCTTCGAGCAGCGCTTTGGTTTTCTCGGGATCAAAGTTTGGGTCGGTTGCCTCGATGGCGATGAAGAAGCGGTCATTGCCGACTCGGCAGAACCGCTCATGGGAAAAGAGTGGATGGTGGAACCGAGGCAACCCGTTGAGTGCGAGCATTCCAAAGATGCACATGAACGCCGTGAGCAGCACCGCGAGCTCGAACATAACGGGCACGAAGGGCTGCCAGGCATCGAAGGGTTTGCCTTGGACAACGGTTGGGTACAGCCAATCGGTTGTTCCCCATTGCAAGAGGATGGCGATGCACAGGCCTGTGACCGCTGCCCCACCTGCCATCAGCGGGAGCTTGGTGGTTTTGATTCCCATCGCCTCTTCCATGTCGTGGATTGGGAAGGGGGTGTGGACATCCCACTTGGAATATCCTGCATCGCGGACCTTCTTGGCTGCCTTGAAGACCTTTGGGGTCTCGTCGAACTCGGCCACGATGCCAAAGACCGGGTTGCCCGATTCGGTGACGAACTTGGGCGCGGGTTTGCGAAGGAACATCGGGAAGTAGTCGGCTCCGAGTGCTTTCGCATCATTGATCAGATTCTTCATGTCCATGTCGGTCTCCCCTTTCTTAGTGATGATCATCCGTATGCGATTGAGGCATCACGATTTTGACCTCGGACAACGCAAATATCGGGAGGAACTTGAGGAACAGCAAGAACAGGGTCAGGAAGATCCCGCACGAGCCCACGAAGGTCAGGATATCGACCCAGGTCGGGAAGAACATCTGCCACTCGCCGGGGAGGAACGCACGGTGGATCGAGGTGACGATAATCACGAACCGCTCGAACCACATGCCGACGGTCACCGCCGAGGCGACGATCCAGATGACCAATGGGTTCTGGCGCATCTTCCTGAACCAGAAGAGCTGGGGGAAGAGCACATTGCAGATAATCATTGTCCAGTAGGCCCACCAGTATGGTGCCTTGGCGGGATTGACCCGGTTGTTGGCAAAGGCAGCGAACTCGAACTCGTTGGCGCCATACCAGGCGATGAAGAACTCCATCGAGTAGGCAAACCCGACCATCGTGCCGGTGAGCAGGAGGATCTTGGCCATATTTTCGAGATGGCGCAGGGTGAGCAGGTCGGAGAAGTTGGGCAGGAACATCCGCAGGGGGATCAAGAGCCAGAGGACCATGGCGAACCCGCCGAAGACCGCACCGGCGACGAAGTAAGGCGGGAAGATGGTCGTGTGCCAGCCGGGAATAATCGAGGTCGCAAAGTCAAACGAAACGATCGAGTGCACCGACAACACCAGAGGCGTCGAGATGCCCGCGAGCATCAGATAGGCCTTTTCATACCGATGCCAATGCCGTGATGAGAATCGCCATCCCAGTGCCATGATGCCATAGATCAGCACGCGGATCTGGTCGGGCTTGGGCATGAAGTGCAATGGCAACCCATCACCCAGAGGCATGGGCATCTTGAACCCACGCGACACACCCTTATGCAAACGAAGCGATGCACGGTCGCGAAGTGTGGCGACATCGGGGATCATCCCCATGTACCAGAACAAGAGCGAAACCGTCGCGTAGGTTGAAACGGCAAACACATCCCAGAGCAGAGGCGAGCGGAAGTTGGGCCAAATCCCATTGGCGTTGGGGACTGGCGCTAAGAACCATGCGAACCACACGCGACCGATATGGATGCCCGGGAAGATACCAGCACAGATCACCGCGAAGATGGTCATTGCCTCGGCAGCCCGGTTCACTGCGGTTCGCCAGTTCTGCTTGAGCAGGCACAGAATCGCCGAGATCAGCGTCCCGGCGTGCCCGATCCCGATCCAGAACACGAAGTTGGTGATGTCCCAGGCCCAGTCAACCTGGTTGTTGAGCCCCCAGACCCCGACGCCGGTGATGATGAGATAGAGGATCATCCCCGTGCCCAGCGCTGCGATCGACGAGGTGATGGTAAAGGCGGTGAGCCAGATTTTGGGGATCGGCGCCTCAGCGTAGCCACAGACGATATTGGTTACATCATCGAAGGATCGCTCTCCGAGCACTAATGGTGCGCGAAGGGCGGGGTCTTCGGTGAGGGTGCCGTCGTCTTTGGTCCCCGGGATCACGGGCACACGACGAGCGACAGGCTGCACCGAGGCGACGCCCGAAGCTTGAAGTGCGATGGTCTGGTCAGGATGCATATCACTCATTGCTGTATCAACTCCGCTGACTGATGCGTGAACTCCGATGAACGCTGTTGAAGCATGTGTCTCATAGTCATACACCTCATGAGAGCACCTTGAGGCTCATCGAATATCCCTGATCGAAGTATTGTTTGGCCCGGTCGATATATGCCGCGCCGTGGGTTTGGGTGTGCGATTCGTCTTGGTCTTTATGGTCTTTGCCATGGTCATCCCCGTAGGAGTAGTGCCCGAGGGGGTCGGATTCGACCGGGCGAATCGCGGGGTTTGGATTGCGTACGCGCATCATGTAGGTTGTGCGTGGGCGGGTGTTGAGATAGCCGAGCAAGAGGTAGCTGCGTCCGGATTCTTTTTCGCGGGCAACGCGTGATTCTGGATCGAGGATATCGCCGAAGCTAATCGCATCGCTCGGGCACGCCTGTTGACAGGCGACATTGAAGAACCCATCGGGAATTGGTCCGACCTGGTTTTCGTCCTTCCAGATGCCTTGGATTTTGACTTCCTGGCGTGCCTGGTGGATGCGTTGGATACAGAACGAGCATTTTTCCATCACGCCTCGAGACCGAATGGTCACATCGGGGTTGAACTGCATTTTGGAAATCTCGTCGAGCTTCTTGCGAAGGCGAGGCGGGATGAAGTTCTGATTGAATGTCCGGTCTTTGCCGATGGTTTCTTCGAATTTTTTATCTGCCCCGATGGAGGTGTATGTCGGGTTGAGCCCGCCGTTGAACTTGACGACGCCGTAGTCGAAGAAGTTGAATCGGCGTACTTTGTATGGGCAGTTATTGGCACAGTAGCGTGTGCCGATGCACCGGTTGTATGCCATGTCATTGGTGCCCTCGTCGCCGTGGACGGTTGCGTTGACCGGGCAGACGGTTTCGCACGGCGCGTTTTCGCAGTGCACGCAGGCGACGGGCTGGATGAGCATTTCGTCGGGGTTGTTGAGATCATCGCCGACGAAGTAGCGATCCATGCGGATCCATTGCATCTCTCGTCCCTTGGCGACTTCGGATTTGCCGACGATCGGGATGTTGTTCTCGCTCTGGCACGCGACGGTACAGACATTGCACCCCATGCATGAGTTCATGTCGATCGACATCCCCCACTGCGGGCCTTGGGCATAGCGCGGGGGCATCTCTCGTTTGAGCGCTTTGTCCTCGTGCAGGTTGGCCGGGTCGGCGTCTTCGTATGAATCGTTGAGCGGGTTCTTGTAGACACTGATATTGGGTGGCGTGTGACTCAGCTCGCCGATCCGCTCGGCGATATTGAGCGTGGTGCTCTCTTGCCCATAGATGCTATCGGGGTATTCCTTCTTCTTCTCGCCATACTTATCCCACCATTTTTTGTCCATTGTGCGGACAATCGTTTCGCGTCCTTCGAGCGACCAGTGGTTCTGGGTCGAGGCGATGGTGTAGGTTCCGCCAGCCTTTTTGATGCTTGCCCCGCGGGTGGTCATGCCCCCGGCTGCGGGCTTGATCGTGTAGGTGTTGTGCCCGACGGAATAGCCGACCTTGCCAACGACTTCTCGCCCATACCCGAGCTTGACCCCCAGTGTATTGTCGGCCATGCCCGGGAGAATCCAGGCGGCCCCGGTCATGGTCTGCCCATTGAGCGTCACGGTAATGAGCTGCGCCTGAGGCATCTGCGCCTTGGTATACGGGTCGAACTCGTCCTGCCACGAATGCTCGGGCAAGACACCCAATGCCTTGGCGGTATTGGGACTCATGAGGATCGGGTTATCCCAAACGACCGAAGGACCAAAGTCCGGGAGCTCCTGGAGCCACCCGTTGTTGGCGCTCTGCCCGTTGTTGTAGTTCGATGTGTAGAAGACGACATCCATCGAGCCTTGCCCGGGTGCCTGATTCAGCCCCTTGCGGGCAGCTGCCATCAGGACATTGCTCATTTTGACAGTGCCCGCCGAAGCTGCCTTTGCTCCGCCTTGTATCCCATCGTGCAATGCGCGCTTCCATGAACGATTGAACCCGTCTGAGTCCACCGAGCGATTGCTCATCTTCGCCCATGAATCACGGACGATCGAATATCCTTCATCCTGCTCAAAGCCCGCGAGCATCGCCAACAACTCGATATCCGAATGGGCGGGCTCGTAGAGCGGTGCGATCATTGGCTGAACAACCGACATTGTGCCATCAATACTGGCGACATCGCCCCATGCTTCGAGATAGTGTGTGCCGTTGAGTGACCAGGTCGAGACATGCTCGGTCTCGGACATCCCAACACAAAGCGTGATGGTCGTTTTGGCTTTGGCAAAGGCATCTGCAAAGTTGAGTGATCCCGGCGCGTCATAGACGGGGTTGCAATCAATCGTCACCAAGGTATCAATCGCCCCGGCATTGAGCTGATCGGTCAGTGCAGCCAGCTCGTCGTTGGCATTGCCCCAAAGCTCGCGAGCCAGCGGATACACCGAGACCTGTTGCCCCATCGCGTCCAGTGCCGAGTTCATCGCCATGCACAGCGCCCAGTCCTCAGCTGCAAGATCGTCGCCCGGCACCACCACCGCGTGCTTGCGATGATCGACCAGGTCCTTGGCGATCTCGGCGATGTCCGCCGCACTCATGCCCGAAACCGCAGCATCTGGAAGCCCCGACGCATTCACGCCCGTAAGCGCAAAGACCGCTTTGGCAAGTGCAACAGTGAAGTTGTGCATCTCCGATGGCGAAACGCGGAACCGATGGTCAGCGAGTGAACCGGCTGCGGTTGGTTTGGATTCGATCGCATACAGACGCGACATCGAATCGCCGCTCTTGAGCACCTTGCGGGTCGAAGCGAGGGTTCGGGCGTTTTTGAGTGCTTCGGGGCCTTCAGTCATGAAGTTCGAGTCGATCGACACGACGCACTTGGCTCCGGTGAAGTCGTAGCTCACCACGCTGGGCGAACCAAACGCGATCTTTGAGCCGTCGATCGCGCCGCGTGATTCGGCCGGGTTCCAGTGAACAAAGCTCGCCTTGGACCACCGGGCTTTGATCGCCTCGATCATCCGCTGGCGGGTGGGGCTTGATTTCTTTTCGACGATGAACGCGAGCCCTTGCCCGTTGTTGGCATCGAACTTGGCGAAGTGTGTTTCTTGCCAGGTGTTGAAGTCGTCCCAGGTCGCGTCGAGCTTGCCTCGGGTCGGGTTGTTGTAGACCGGGAACTTGAGTCGATCGGGGTCGTAGAGCCCCAGCACACTCGCCTGGGCGTAGGCGCTGGTCTTGCCCTGGTTGTTTGGATGAAGCGGGTTGCCCTCGACCTTGGTCGGGCGTCCGGTGTGGGTTTCGATGAGCAGCCCCTCGACGCCCCCGCCGGGAAGCGCCAGCGCGGTGGTGTAGTAGAGCGCGTTGCCCGGGATGATGTCTTCGGGAACATTTTTGGAGTAGGTGAGAATCTTGCGATCCGGGCGTCGGCATCCGGGCATCGTGGCGACGCCTGCAATGGCGAACCCGGCGCCCATGATTTTGACAAAGTTTCGGCGGGTGGAATCCCCAAGCATTGATGCGCCCTGAGGAAACTCGCGATGGACAAACTCGGTGAACTCTTTGGTGCCGATGTACTCTTCGAGCGAGCGCCAGTATTTCTTGCCGCTGACCTGACCGAGCTGCGCAGCTTCCGCTGTCGGCTTGGCTGGAGTCTCGCTTGCTTCCTTCGTGGAAGGATATTGATCGAGGTTGCTCATGGTTTCGTCTCTTTGATCGCACAGAGTGTGTGCGTCGGGTACTCAAATCTTGTGTTCACTTCTTCTTGTTCACTTCTCAGTAGTGGCACGCTGCACAATGCAAGGGCGGATTCCGCAAGAGTGTCTGGTTCAACTCCTCAGGAGTCATCCCCTCGTGCGTCCGCTCCTCGACGGGTTTGCCAAACCATTCATTCTCTACCCAGAACAAATCCGTCACCTTGTTTCTGGGGACGAGGTTTTTCTCGGGGTTGCGATGGCAGTCCAGGCACCACCCCATCGAGAGCGACTCGACCTGGGCAACGACCGGCATCGCTTGAATCTGTCCGTGGCACGAGAAGCAGCTCACGCCGGCGTTGATATGCGCATCGTGCGGGAAGTTGGCATAGTCGGGAACAACATGGACATTGCGCCACTCGATAGGCTTGTCCTGGTCGTAGGCATCGCGGATGAACTGCACCTTCTCATCGGTTGCTGAAGCAATCTCGACATTGAGCTTGTTCTCGGCGTGGCATCCCATGCAGGTCGCAACGGGAGGAACATTGGCATGCCAAGAGTCCTCGACATTCGTATGGCAGTATCGACAATCAAGCCCGAGCTTGCCCGCATGAATCTGGTGATTGAAACCAGTGTCGGGTTGCGCAGGCATATATCCAATTTCAAAGAACTTGGGCGTTGCGTAATACCAGAATCCGGCAATGACAAGGATGACGACGCTGTGGACGACAATGAACAAAAATGTCGGCACCGAGTTCATCCACTTGGGGAAGATGGGTTTCAAGTCGAATACTCCACCGCATGAGGAATAGATACAGAGTATGGGGACCAAAACAGCACAGACCAAGTCTGGTCCGTGCCAACAAGTGAGCCAAGCCTAGCATCCTTCGCCACGCGATGTTGTGCTGCCTTGTCGAAATTTTATTCGTTTTCACACACACCAAGAGCGACAAGAACGCCCACACCGGAAATACTCTTGCGACCCAGTATCATCTGAGCACAGCGAACACATCAAAGAAGGCCCAAAGCATGACCACTCAAGAACTTCCAGATAACGGACATCCAGATACTTTGAAAGAAGGTGTTTGGGGCCCTTCGGTGACGATCGGGTTTGCCGCTGCCGCATTGATGTGGATGTTTGCCTGGCTCTTGCACATGCCTGGGGTGCATGTCCCATCCAACATCGCCATTCCGATTTTGCTGGTGCCTTTGCTGGCAGTTGGCGTGCGATGGATTCCCAGTGTTCTTCAACCAAACCGGCTCAAAGTCGGCGCCCTTTCGGGGTTCATTGCCGGGCTGATTAATTTGTTGATTTTGGGTTCAAACATCGTCGTTCAGCCTCAAACCACCGCCGAGATGCCCGAACACGCCAATACCTTTGCGCCCAACGCCGCGATGGTCGTGATTGGCTCGCTGATCCTTTCGATCATCGTGGGATTGATCGCGGGCACCATCACCCGCAACAACTCGTCTGTAACCATTGTATCGGCAACGGTTTGGCGTTCGCGGTTCGCATGGATCACCACACTGACCTACTTACCCTTGATTGCTGTCGGCGGAGCCGTCACCAGCACGGACTCAGGACTCGCAGTTCCTGACGCAGTAACGACTTACGGCGCGATTTCGGTTCTTTTTCCGCTTGAACTCATGGCCGAGCCTCGGATTTTCCTCGAACATTCCCATCGGCTCTTTGGCACCCTCGCCGGGCTCACCACACTCGTCCTCATGCTCCGTGTCCTGATCGGCGAGCCTCGAAAACTCCCCAAGGCACTGGCGATCACCCTTTTCCTTGCCGTTTCGCTTCAAGGCTACATGGGCATCATCCGGGTTGCCCAAGAGAGCACTTTCTTCGCAGTTATCCACGGCATCTTCGCCCAACTCGTCTTTGCAGGCGCTTTATCCACAGCGATCATCCTTTCGGACGCTTGGAACAATGCCGATCCCACCAACGAAACGGTCGCCGATGCCAAACGCACCCGCACCGTGATGCTCTTGACCTTCATTGTTCTCGTCCTCCAACTCACTCTGGGCGCAGTAACCCGGCATCTCAACTCCGGACATGCGATGATGGCCCACATGGGGTTCGCCTTTGTCACCATCATCTTCGTCATCGTCGGCGGCGCCCTGTGCATCCGCACCGGCAAAGCCCATCCCTCGGGCAAATCCATCCGCCCCTTTGGCAGCATCCTCCACGGGCTCGTCGTGCTTCAGTTCACGCTTGGCTTTGCGGTGCTGGGGATGGCATGGGAAGGTGATGATGCCCCGGCGCTGCCGACGGCTGAGAACCTTGCCCAGGCGGCCCCGATCGAAACATCGGCTGCCCTGATTACCACCGCCCACCACATTGTCGGTGCCCTCGTGCTCGCTGTCGCTGCCGGAGCATTGGTCTGGGCATTTCGACTGGCATCAAAGCGTCCGATCCGGTAATCTGGAGCTGCACAATCCCAAGAACACATTCACCGACGCACATCGACCCGTGCTCGCGCATGTGCAATAGCTTGGGCGGTGGTGCGTTCTGCAATGGAAGCTATGGCTTTTTCATCAGCTGTCGTCAATGGGGAGATCGTCATGCCCAGCGCCCAAACCCGCTCGACCCAAACCAGATCGACCCGACCCATCCGCGTCGAGACCTCGCTCTTGCAGATTCGCGATCGGGACTTTGGGTATGCCCAGGCAAGGCACCTGCTCTTGCGCGCAGGATTCGGAGGCACCGACGAACAAATCCGCACGCTCGCCCAGTGGGGCCCCAAAGCGGCAGTCGATCACCTGCTCGACTACGAAGATATCCCCGTCCAAAGCGATACACGCGATGCGTTTGATTCCAGCATCATCAGGCCAAGGTCGCAAGCAGAGCAACGCGAGATCCAACGCGCTCGCCAGAACGGCGATGAGGACACCCTCTCCCGATTCCGCACCATGCGCCAACAGGCCCAACGCGCCGATCGCAACCAGATGCGACAAATCCAACGATGGTGGATCACCCGGATGATCCAGACCCCCCGCCCGTTTGAAGAGAAAATGACCCTCTTCTGGCACGGACACTTCGCGACAAGCTACCGGACAATCGAAGACTCTTACCACATGTACGCCCAGAACCGGATGCTCCGGAGTTATGCTGTTGGCAACTTCGCCGACCTGCTCCGCGGAATCATCCGCGACCCGGCGATGCTCAAATACCTCAACAACAACCAGAACCGAAAATCGAGCCCAAATGAGAACCTCGCGCGCGAGCTCATGGAGCTCTTCTCGCTCGGCGAAGGCAACTACACCGAGCGAGACATCAAAGACGGCGCCAAAGCCCTCACCGGATTCACTTACAAAGATGATGCGTTTTTCTATAACAAAAACACACACGACAACACCACCAAACACATCTTGGGCGTCACGGGCAATCTTGATGCAGATGGGTTTGTCAACGCAATTCTTCGCTCGCAGGCCTGCGCTCCGTTTATCTGCGCCAAGCTCTACAAGTTCTTCGTTGCCGACATCCCCACCGATGTCCGTCGGCTCAAAGGTCCGTCGCGCACAGTGGTTCGCAAAATGAGCACCATGCTCCAGCAGCACCGATACGAGCTCAAGCCCGTCTTGCGCAGGCTCTTTTTGAGCCGACACTTTTATGATCCTTCGGTGATGGGCACCAAGATCAAAAGCCCGGCCGAGCTTGTCATCGGGTCGATCCGCTCGCTCAATGCCCCGCCTCGCAATATCAGTATCATCGCCAACGCGATGGACATGATGGGGCAGAGCGTCTTTATGCCTCCGAGTGTCAAGGGGTGGGATGGCGGACGCGCATGGATCAACACCTCGACCCTGTTTGTCCGCCAGAACACCCTGGTCTATATGCTTACTGGCAGGCAGGCCAATCGGAACTTCGTCGAACGCACCAACTACGACCCGACCCGCCTTGTCGCTTCGATGAATGACCCACGGCTCGATGGCAACCCGCCGCCCGAACTCATCGCCAACGAGCTGCTCGATCTGGTGCTTGGACATCGCCCCGCCGGCGCTGCCCAGAGTCTCGTCGAGGCGGCCAACAAGGTAGACAAACCAAACTCCGCCAAAGGCATCACCACCATGCTCACACTCATCACCTCGATGCCTCAGTACCAACTCTGTTAGAACACGCCGATGGAGATGCTAGATGAACCTGCACAACAACCCAGACAACACCCACGCCTACACACGCAGAGCATTCCTTCAATCTTCTGCAGTCCTCGCCTCGGCTGCGCTCACTGTCCCCGCCTTCATCCAATCGTCCGCCTATGCACTTCCACGCCCAGAACTCGGGCTCGCGTCGATCCCGGGCGTCAACGAGGACAACATCCTCGTCATCATCCAGCTCTCGGGCGGCAACGACGGGCTCAACACCGTCATCCCCTATCGCGACGACACCTACCATCGGCTTCGCCCGACGCTGGCGGTCAATGTCGATCACCTGCTCATCCTCGACAAAAAGATAGACCTCGCCCTCAACGGCGCCATGACCGGCATCCGCGAGCTCTTCGACCAAGGACAATGCGCCATCATCCAAGGTATTGGATATCCAAACCCCAACCGCTCGCACTTCACCTCCACCGATATCTGGCACACCGCCGATACCTCGGGCACCGGCGATGGCTGGATCGGGCGATACATCGACGCCCAGTGCTGCGGCTATGGCAAAGGGCAAAGCGGGCAACCCGATGGATCGCACACACTCGAACCCCCCATCGCCATCGGACGCGAGGCGCCCTTGGCCCTCTCGGGTCGGCACACGATGCCTGTTTCATTTGAATCACCCGATCTCTTCGAGTGGGCTGGGGGCAAGTTCTCTGAAGATATCATCGAGAATCACCAGCAACTCACCGATATGAGCAGCGAGCACGCCGACGATGATTCCAACCACAGCTTCCTCATGCGCACCGCGTTGGACGCACGGATCTCATCGGAAACCATCCGCAAAGCCGTCGCAGCCAAGCCTTTGGTGCAGTATCCCGGGTCGAGCCTCGCCAAGCAGCTGAGCATGATCGGCTCGATGATCCGTGCGGGCATGAAGACCCGCGTCTACTACGCCTCGCTGGGCGGATTCGACACCCACGCCAACCAGACCGGCGGGCATACCCGATTGCTCCGCCAGTTCTCCGACGCCATCGCAGCCTTCCAGAAAGACCTCGCAGCCCAGGGCAACGCCGATCGCGTCACCACCATGTGCTTTAGTGAGTTCGGCAGGCGCGTAGGCCAAAACGCATCCAACGGCACCGACCATGGCACCGCGGCACCAATGTTCATGTTCGGCCCAAAGGTCCAAGGCGGATTCCACGCACGCCATCCATCGCTGACGAATCTCGACAACGGCGACCTCAAATACACCGCCGACTTCCGAAGCGTCTACGCCGAGGTGCTCGACAAATGGATGAGCACCAAGAGCCGCGATGTGCTCGGCGCGAGTTTCAAGCACCTTCGCGTGCTCGATGTGTGACAAAACCTTGAACGAGCCGCGACCGTGAGGGAGCGGTCTTCTCTCGAATCAACACACATCCAAAGACCGCTCCCTCACGGTCGCGGCTCGTTGGATTCAGTCTTTGGCGAGCGTCGTTGGGTCGATGTCGGCTTGGGTGATCCCCATCTCGCTGAGCACAACACGATGCCCGCACTCGGGGCAGGTGACGGCCGGGTCGGGCGCATCTTCGATCAGCGCAAGCCCAATGAGCGAATACCCACACGCCCCGCACTTGATGCCTGAGAGTTGTTTTCGGATGCACCGGTTGAGCCAACGATCGCGTGCGATGAGCATACAGAGCACTGGAAACCAAATGTATCCCGTGATTCTCAAGGCGATGAACAAATCAGACACGATACCATCGACCATATCAAAGATTTCGATGTCATACCGCGCCTCAAGATAGAACGAAATCGCGTCATAGTTGAACATCAACCCCGCCCACACCACCAATCCAACCAACATGGCAATGACCACTTGAGCACTGCCAACGCCGATATTCCTTGCACGCTGCGCATGACGGATATACCTGCGGCAAACATCATCCTCGTACTTGTCAAGTTCTGGGAACGCACGCCAGATTTTTCGGGTCAAAATTCTCAAGGCGATCCCTCATACACCGAGTCGATCCGCACCTCGACCGTCATCGGATCCGAGACTTGCAAACTTGGATCGGGAATCTGAGGCTCAAACTCGATGGGCCTCAGCGCCCGCCCGTCGGCATCGACGATCTTGCTTCCGAGAAGCATCGGCTCGCTCGTCGTCGCATAGAAGAAAAAACCCTGGGCATCGGCGTGCGAGAGCTCAAGGGTCACAAAGCCTGCATCATCGCTGACCATGTCTTGTGCGAGCACTTCGAGCGATTGGTCGTCCACGAAGACCAGCATCGTCGATTGGGCATCTTCGCCAAAGGCTGATGTTGGGATTTTGACCCTCACCCCGCCGGGCCAATCGCTCGGATTGATCGCATGCCCGTTGCGCCGAGCTTCGAGGGCAGCCGCCACTTCATCGGGATCGCGCCCGGCGAGCCATTGACCCAGGGCATTGGCATTGCCGGTATCGCCCGCCCCCGCGCCGATCGGCACCGCGTCGGCCATCAGGCGATCCTTGTCGAGTGAATAGAAAATCCACGCGATCAGCGAACTCACAATCACAATCGGAAGCGACAACCAGATGGTCAGATAGACATTTTTCTTCTTCACATCAGATCATACGGCACAAAAAACCCGCAACCATCAGCTGCGGGCTTGATCGACATCTCGAGAGAATCCAATTGTTCGCTTAGCCCTTCCACTTGGCGTACATACCCGCCACCGCGTCCCAGTTCACGATGTTCCAGAAGGCGTTGATGTAATCGGGACGCCGATTTTGGTAGTTGAGGTAGTACGCGTGCTCCCAGACATCGAGCCCCAAGATCGGCTTGTGCCCAAACAAGAACGGCGAATCCTGATTGGCGGTCGAACCAACATGAAGCTTGCCCGGCGCATCAAACCCGCACCATGCCCAGCCCGATCCGAACCGGGTTGCTGCCTGCTCGGAAAACTGCTCTTTGAACCCATCGAATGAACCAAACGAGTTGTCGATCGCCTCGCGGAGTTCGCCGGTAGGCTCGCCGCCGCCGCCTTTGCCCGCCGGGGCGAGAAGCTTCCAGAAGAGCGTGTGGTTGGCATGCCCGCCGAGGTTGTTCTGGACTGCTTTTTGGATATCTTCCGGGAGTTCCTTGAGATTCGAGAGGACCTCGCATGGGCATTTACCCTCCCACTGTGTCCCTGCCAGGGCGGCGTTGGCCTTGGCGATGTAGGCGGCGTGGTGCTTGGAATGATGGATTTCCATCGTCCGGGCATCGAAGTAAGGCTCGAGTGCATCGTATGCGTATGGGAGCTCTGGGAGTTGATAAGTCATGGTCCTGGACTTTCTGCGTTGTGGGGCTCGGACCCGAATCACCCTATTCGGGGTGTGGTTGAGTGGCCAAAATTGTGGATGAAATGTGTGCAATGCCGCATGATGTAGACACAAAGCCCTATTTTTTCATAAACTCGTCAGGTTTGGGTATGAAATGAGGGTTGTTGGTTGCTACTTGCATCTGGATTGTGTATACTGGCGGCCCGGATAAAGGCAAACCGAAGGCGCGACCGAGTCAAGCCTGGGAATGCCCGGTGATCGACAGTAGGCACGGTTTTATCGGGCGTCAACTGATCGTCAATCTCCCCGGTTTCCCGCGGTCGCCAAGGACGACGCCCGCATCGGATTGAGTTCTCTTTTCGAGTTCAATCTGAACCTGACCAAGGATGTGTCGCGGTGATCGGTGCGGTCACGACGGCTGGTTCGCTTGCTTTGGTGTGATTTCTGAAGAGATCGCGTCGGAAATAGTGAAAAAGCCCTAGATATCGCGCAGGTCGCATAGTCGGTGATGCAAATTGTCGGCTGACAATCAAAGAATTTGTGCATTTCACGGATTTGAATCGAAACTTTTACCATCGGCTCTCGTACCTAAAGAGCGAGTGCTGACAGGTTGATAAAGCGTTCAACGCACATGGAATGCACTCGTCAGGCGGGAAGACCCGCACAACACGCTTGAGGCCCATACATGGACCAGGACGCTTCGTGATGACTGAGATGACCCCAAATGGTTCGGCGATGAACCAGATCATCCGCATCCTATCGAGGCCTGGCCAAAGCAACATCGGGCGAATCAGGCAGCCGTCGTACCCATGCACACTGGATGTGCGTGGTCATCACAGGTAGGAAGTGGGATTGACTCAGGGCTGATCTGCCAGCAGTTTGATATGCGGATCAGAAAAAAGTCGTGAGTCGAGAGACGCAACTCGGTTGATTCGCTCATTGATCGTTCACTGTTCAATGTGGTGAGTCGGGGCAAGTTGTTGACGGTTGAATGCTCGCCTTGGGCATTCCGAACAGAATACGCACACATTGGCGCGCCTTTGGGCGAAACGGTGTGTTGGAAAACACAAATAAATCGCTGCAGGATCGTGGCGGTTGGAGACAGCATGATGCAAGCAACCAGCAACAACCCAAGTCCACTCGAGCAGATGCGTCGCAAGCATCGCGTGGGGGTGTCGCGCACATCGACCCGCGCGGGTAAGACTGCGCGTCAGCTCTCGCACGAGGACGAGCGTTTGCTCAACCAGATTCTTCTCAAGGAGCAGGACTTCATCGACTCCGAGGTCTTCTACGAGGAAGACGCCGAGCAGAGCATCTACGAAGATGCTCCTGATATCCCCCTGCCCGATACGATCTGGTACCACCCGGTGATGGACGACATCTCGTCGATCGCGCGGACGCGGACGGTGAAATCATCGCAGCAGGTGATTTTGACCGGTGCCCAGGAGCGGGTGCTGTTCCACCAGTTCAACTACTCGCGCTACCGGGTGTATAAGCTTCAGATGGAAGTCTGGGCCCGCCCGGGCAAGAAGCCGACCGCCGAGCAGGCCGACCAGCTTTTGCACTGGTACCGCAAGTCCGAGCGCATCCGCGAGCAGATCGCCGAGACCAACCTGGCGTTGGTCCTTGCGATGGCCAAGCGGACTCGGATGAGCGAGGTGGACTTTGCCGATCTCGTCTCCGAGGGCAACATGGCCCTGCTTCGCGCAGTCGATAAGTTCGATGCTGGGCGTGGGTTCAAGTTCTCGACCTATGCCTGCCGGGCGATCCTCAAAGCCTTCTCCCGCCAGGGCATGAAGCTCTCGAAGTATCGTCAACGATTCCCGACCGATTTCGACCCCAAACTCGAGAAGTCCAACTTCCTCGAAACCAAACGGGCCGACTTCGAGAAGGATACCGCAAGCGAAGTCCGTGAGATCGTTGTCGCCAACCGGGCGGATCTTACTGGCGTCGAGCGCACCGTGCTCGAGCACCGATTCGGGCTCGAAACCGGAGGCATGGAGAAACCCATGACCCTCGAACAAGTCGGGCAGATCATCGGCGTGACCAAAGAACGCGTCCGACAGATCCAGAACAAGGCGATGGAGAAGATCCGCGTCGAGCTCGAAGCCAACTTCCTAGGCACGGTCGAAGAGCCCGAAGCGGTCGGGGCGAAATAATCGCCAAGCGACGACCATCGCATCCCGCTCTGACGGGTCTACACGAACGGAGCTACACGGGCGGGTCTACACGAGTAGGCCCGCTTTTTTTATGAAAAATCGAGGAAGGCAAGAGGGCAAAAAGAGGGCGTGTTGATGGGGCTCCCCTGCCCATGCTGGGAATCGCATCGGGTCTTCGAGCCATCTTTTTGGAATACTTTCACTCCTTTTCGGGTTGGCTGAGGGAACCGGGCGCATGGCCGGATCGAACAGGGAATGCTGCCATCCCGCTCTGGGATCGTTTTTTCATTTCTCTGGTCCAGCGAGTTCGTTCAGTGAGGATGCTCTTGTGGACTGACATTGTTCGATGTTGGGCCGAGCCCGCCTTGAGAATCCTCTCCCCGCCTCGAAACACGCCTCGGCGCGTCTAGAATGGGACCCGCACACGGCCTGCCCCGGCATCGGTGGGCAAACCCAGTGGACACAGAGACACGCAGACCCAATCAATACGAAATCAATCCGTGCGAAATCAATCAGTGCGAAATCAAAGGACGAACCAATAATGAGTGTGACCGAACCCCCCTCTTCTTCTGCAACAGCAGGGCATGTCGATCTTGACCCAACGGTTGCCAAAAAAGACCCCCATGCAACACGCTGGGGCGATTTCCTCAAGGCGACCATCAAGTTTGGTGCTTCGGACTTGATTATGAAGTCCAACCAGAAACCCAAAATTCGTATGCGAGGCACGCTCAAAGCGATGGATGTCGAACCCGTCTCGGCAGAGGAGTTCTACAAGATCGCCAAAGAAATCCTCACCAGTACGCAGATGAACGACCTGCATAAGTTTGGGTCGGTTGACTTTGCCTACAACTATGACGCCAAGCATCGGTTCCGTGTGAATCTCTTCCAGGCGAGGGGCACCCTCTCGGTCGCTGCCCGAAACATCACCTCTGATATCCTCCCTTTTGAGGGATTACATCTCCCGGAGATTATGTCCGATGTGGCGATGCAGCCTCAGGGCATTGTGCTGCTCTGTGGCGTGACGGGCTCGGGCAAGTCCACCACCATCGCCTCGATGATCGACTACATCAACGCGCGCAAAAGTGTCCACATCCTCACCCTCGAAGACCCCATCGAATACATCTTCGAAGACCGCAAAGCCACGATCAACCAGCGCGAGATCGGGCTCGATTGTTTGGACTTCAAGACCGGGCTCCGCGCACTGGTCCGCGAGAACCCCGATGTTGTGCTCATCGGCGAGATGCGTGACCAGGAGACCTTCGAAGCGGCGCTCCATGCTGCCGAAACGGGGCACTTGGTGTTCGGGACGATCCACGCATCGAGCACGACCCAGACCTTCTCGCGTGTCTATGGGCTTTTCCCGCAAGAGGAGGTCGATCAGGTCCGCAAAATCCTGGCCTTCCAGATGCGGGCCTTTGTGTACCAGAAGCTCCTGCCCACGCTGCACGAGAATATTTTCCGCATCCCCGCCCTCGAAATCCTCATCAACAACGGCGTGGTCAAAAAATACATCCTCGAAGAACGCGAAGGTGACCTGCGAGAAGTGCTCAACTCCATCGAAGCTCGGCAGATCGGGATGATCGACTTCAACGACTCGCTCGTGAAGCTCGTCGAAGAAGAATACATCCACATGCGGACAGCCATCGAGGCTTCGCCCAATACCGATGAGCTCCAGATGAAACTCAAGAAGTTTACCTGATATTCTTCGCGCCTGACCCGACCCGTTCACGATCCGAACCGTATCTGGTGTCGGATGCTGATATTGACCCAATGATCGGCTCAATGATCGGCTCAATGACGGGTTCGGGGGGGCTGGCGATGGTGCCGGGGGGCAAGCGCCTCTATAATGGATGATACGAAATCAGGAACAGCATCGCTCGGTGCTTTCCATATCCCCACGGCAGGCCTGTTTGATCGTGGGTTAGAACGACTTTGGAGAGGATACGACGGTGCTCGATTCCATACTCATTTCATACGCAGAACCGGCCGGGCTCTTGCCCCCCGGGTTCTTGACCTTTGGTTCTACGCTGACTCTTGGCGAAGCCCAGACTTTTATGCTTGTCTCCTGGTGGAAGCCTTTGCTGCTCCTCATACCGTTTCTTGGGTGGGCGTGGATGCTCTCGGCGATCCTCGACAAGCATGCCCAGCGATTCTTCTTGGGTCAGGAAAAGTGGAACGCGATCCACATGATCTTCGGACTCATCGCCTTGGCGTACATCATCGCCCTTCCTCTCAACGGGGCTGCGGGGATCGCAGCGGGTTTCTTTGGGCTCGTTGCGATCTTGGCGATCGACATTGGTCTCTTTGTCATGGTTGCCAACAAGGACGAGCGCATCCCCGAAGCCTCCAAACTCACGATGGATTTTTCGGAGATGTCCAAACGCCGCGATGAAAAGCGCGAAGCCAAGAAGATGGGCACTTCGGAACTCAACATCGTCGGTGCCAACAAGATGAAAATCATGCCTCCCGACAAGGAGGCCAACGCCTATGCAGTGCGTGTCGCAGCTGAGGAGGTCGTCATCAACGGATACGATGCCCACGCCTCGCAGATTGACATCATCCCCGCCAATGAGAGCACCTACGCCGCCTCGATGCTTGTCGATGGCGTGCGCCAGGCAGGCGAGCCACTGGCCAAGGCCGATGCGGTGCAGATCATTGACTTCTGGAAAAAATGTGCCGGGCTTGATATTGAAGACCGCAGACGCAAGCTCTCGGGAATCGTCTCGATTTCAAGTGAAAAGATGACGACCGTGACACTCAAGCTCATATCGAGCGGATCAAAGAACGGCATGGTGCTCTCGATCATCTTCAATCCTCAAGAGGCTGTCCGAAGAAGCCCCGAAGACCTTGGACTCTTTGAGAGTCAGCTCAGCGAACTCAAATCCTGGGCCCAAGAGAACACCGGCGTGGTGCTTCTGGGCGCCCCGAGCGACAATGGGCGTACAACCACGATGTACTCCATGCTGCAGTTGCACGACGCGTACACCTCCAATATCCAGACGATCGAGTACGAGATCGAAGATGAGATCGAAGGCGTCAAGCAGATCAAGTTTGAAGCCGACAGCGAAGATGCGGACTTTGCAACCCTCGTCCGCTCGACACTCCGCAGAGACCCTGATGTCGTTGGCGTTTGCGATCTTCCCGATACAGACACCGGTAAAAACATTGCCAAATCTGACCATGACCGGACGCGGATATATCTCTCGCTCAAAGCCGAGAGCGCCATCGCTGCGATTCAGCTCTATGTCCGGGCGGTTGGCGATCCCAAACTCGCAGCTGAGGGACTCAAGGGGGTTGTGGGCGAAAAACTCATCCGCATGCTTTGTAGCAACTGCAAAGTTGCATATCAGCCCACCCCTGAGATGCTCAAGAAGCTCCGCCTGCCCACCGACAAGGTCAAGCAGCTCAACAAGAAGGGCGGGCAGGTGCTTATCCGCAACAAACCCGAGGTCTGCCCTGTCTGCAACGGCGTGGGGTACATCGGACAAACCGGGTGTTTCGGGGTTTTCCCGATCGAGGATGATGAACGCAAGATGATCGCTGCCCAAGATTGGAACGGGCTTCAGACCATGATGCGTAAGCGCTCGTTGCCCACCGTTCAGCAGGCCGCCCTGCGAAAGGCTGTCGAGGGGCTCACCAGCATCGAAGAGGTCTCACGGATCTCCGCTGCTCCGACACGAAAAAGCTCATCACGCTCATCCTCTTCATCTTCATCGAAAAAACCGGCACAAGCAAAGAGCTAGCCCACACCCCGATCGCGTCCAAAGCAGACGGATCGGCTTCGGAGAATCAATCCCATGATCCTGAACATCATTGTCATCGTTTTCGTGCTCGGTGTTGGCTATGCCTGGATGATCCGAGGCGTGTTCAACGCGCTGATCCATCTGCTATGCGCGATTGTCGCCGGGGCGATCGCCTTCGCCTTCTGGGAGATACTCGCGGTGAAGCTCATCGAACTGAGCCCCGAACGCGGATTCGGTTCATTCCTCGAAGGGGTCTCTTGGGGTGTCGCGCTCATTGTCCCCTTCGTGGTCGTCTTCTTGCTCTTGCGGACACTCACCGACAAGCTCGTCCCCAACAACATCCGCAACGCCTCGATCATCGACTATATCGGCGGCGGAATCTGTGGCCTGGCGACGGGGGTGCTCTGCGCAGGAATCCTGGTCCTTGGGATTGAGTCGATGCGCCTGCCCACCGATTTCCTTGGATACCAGCCTCTGGCATACTCTGAAGATCGCGCCAAGGGCGATGGCTCACTGGTCCGTGCCGACACCCTCTGGATCCCGGTCGATCGACTCACCGCGATGGCCTACAGGCAACTCTCGATTGGAACGATGAGTGCCAACGAGCCCCTCGCCAAATGGTACCCCGAGCTCGAACTCGTCGGAATGGCATCAAGGGTCTCGCCGGGCAATGGATCGGGCAGAAACGCCATCACCCCCGATGATTTCACCATCCAATCCACCTACATCGTCGGCGATCCCAAGGGCACCGAATCCCTCGCCACCTTGCTTACCGATGCACGCGAAGATCGCCCGCAGAAATACATCGACATCGACTCCGAAGCCGTATCCAAAGGCTACCTCGCCGGGTATGTCGTCGAGTTCCAACCCGGAGCCAAAGAACGAGGCAAAAAGGGTGGGCAACTCGTGGTCTCCAACGGGCAGTATCGCCTGCTCATCGAAGATGATGCTGGCAATACCAAAACGGTCTTCCCCATCGCGACCATCTCGGAATCATCCAAGCCCGACGAGTATGGGCGGTGGCGGTTCGATTCGAAAGATGTGTTCATCACCTCGGTCGGCGCCAAATCACGCATACCCATGGCCTTCGAGTTTGTGATCCCCCAAGGATACTCGCCGGTCGCCTTTTATGCCAAGAACATCCGCGTGATGACCGATGCACTCCCCGATCCTGTCGAGTTTGCCAACCCATCGCAGCGCGACGAGCTCGTCCGTTCGGGTGCGATCCTCAAGGGCGAATCCTTTGCCAAGCGCAAACTCATCACCACCGACATGATTACCTATGACCCGGCCCAACGCCCGCCATTGGTCAGCAAATCGGCCAAACTCTCCAAGATGATGTCCACACAAATTGCTCGACGCGGGTTCACGCTCAATGAGAAGAACGAGGTCATTGATGGCGAAGGCGAATGGCTCATCAAGACCGAGGTCGGACGAAAGAACGCACCGACAGGCAAGAGCCTCCGCGTCGAACGCTACACCATTGACCGGGGACAGACGCTCGTCAAGGTCAATGTTGGGCCTGATTCTGAGATTGGTCTCTTGAGCGAAGCCTCGCGCGATGCGCCGCTCGATCAGCCTTTGTTGCTGATCGACGAGCATGGCAACGAATACGAAGCGATCGGCTTTGAGTACAGCGATGCTGAGATATTCCACGCCAGACTCACCCGCGGATCAACACTCTCGGGCATTCAGGACACCCCGAGCTTGAGCCGAAGCCGGGACGATCAGGATTTGACCCTGCTCTTCGTTGTGACCCAAGGCGTCAAGATTACGCACTATACGATTGGTGATGTGGCGATCGCCGAGTTTGTGCCGCCGCTGGATACGAAGTAGGCCGTAACCGTTTGTAACCGATGCAATGAAGAAGACGCAATGAAGAAGACGCCCGATCGGGCGTCTTTTTTTCGCGCATCATGCTCACGCCACCCAAAAACCGGCATCGCTGCCGGCTCGATGATTGGTATACGAGATGATTGGTATACGATTCGTCGCGTTTGCTTACTCGGCAGCAGTCGGCTCGGCTTGCGCTTCGGGCTTGGCTTCGGCTTTGGGTGTCTTTTTCTCTTTGACGATCAGCTCGCCTTCGTTGTCAAACTCCATCTCTTCTTCTTGGTCGAGATCGAGTTCGCGGTCGGCGACGACCCAGAGCTTGATGTCGGCTTCGAGGTCGGAATCGACCTTGATGTGGATGTCGAAGGCGTCGATGCGCTTGATGGTGGTCGGCAGGCGCACCTCGCGAGGGGCGACGGTGAATCCGACTTCTTTGAGTGCATTGGCGATGTCTTGCTGGGTGACCGAGCCGTAGAGCTGCCCCTGGTCGTTGCAAGCGCGTGTGAGGGTGAGTTCTTGCCCGTTGAGCTTGCCGATCATTTCTTCGCGTTGTGATCGGCGGGCTGCGACTTCCTTCTCGGCGATGGCGCGCTTCTCGGCAAGCGATGCGATGAGCTCGTCGCTTGGCGTAGTGGCGTAGTTGAATGGGAGGAGGTAGTTTCGGGCGTATCCGACTTTGACATTGACGACATCGCCGACGATACCGAGGTTGTCAACATTTTCGGTGAGGAGAAGTTTAACTGAGCGTGCCATGGATTGGTCCTTTCGCTGTCCTGATCCGGCGTGTCATCAACACGATGATTCCGGAAGAGTTGAGGAGTGATGCACGGTGCACCACCCCAACAAAGGTCCGATGAGGCTGATGAACAGCGATCAATCGGGAGGAGAGTGTAGGCGTGCATTCGGTGCGTTATCCATTGCCTTGCAATGAATTGCGTCCATGAAAAGGCCCTCCATGCGGTGGAGGGCCTTGAAAAGCGGGATTTATTGGTTTTAGAACGGGATATCGTCGTGGCTGAAGTCGCCTCCCCCACCGCTGCCGCTTTGCGGTCCGCCGCCACCTTGATTTCCGCCGTTGTAGCCGCCACTCGATGCACCAGCACCGGCCTGAGCATATCCGCCCCCGCCGCCGCCGCCGGCGTTGCCCCCGCCTTGGCCCGAGTTGATGAACTGGAAGTTTTCAACGACCACGGAAAGTTTGGATCGTTTGCCTCCTCCGTTTTTGTCTTCCCACTGATCGAGCTTGAGCCGACCTTCGATGAAGACTGGGCGTCCGCGCCCGAGATACTGAGCCATGACCTCGGCGGTGCGTCCCCAGGCTTCGCAATCGACGAAGGTGACTTCCTCGCGTTGTTCGCCGGACTGGGTTTTGTATTTGCGATTGACCGCGAGCCCGAAGTTACCCACCGCCGTATTGCTCGGTGTGTGTCGAATTTCGACATCGCGTGTGAGGTTGCCCATGAGCATGACTTTGTTGAAACTGGCCATCTGTATCTCCATTCCCCGTGCCCGTATGCACGGCTGATCTTCGTGGTGTCCGCCCTGTTGTGCCCACTCGGTTGTACCCGCTCTTGACGAGCCGCGACCGTGAGGGAGCGGTCTTTGGATTTCACTCAAGAGAAGACCGCTCCCTCACGGTCGCGGCTCGTTGAGAAATGACTCTACCCGAATCAGCAGACACAATCTAGTGTAGCTCAATACCAAACAGATTCCGCATGCGAGCACACGGAATCTGCTGGATTTTCAGAGGGTAGAGCGCCAATCACTCAGGAATCGGCCGGTTTCTCACCGGATTCTTCAGCACCCGCTTCAGGGGTTGCTTCTGAAGCTGTTTCTGGTGCGGACTCGGCGGGGGCCTCATTGGCCGGGGCCATCTCCGAAGCAACGGGTGCACCGAGATGGACCTTCTTGCTCGCTGTGGACTCCTGCGCATCGCCTGCCTGGGCTTTGAGCTTGGCCTCGGTCGCCAGCCCGTCGATATCGTTGTGCGCTGCGATCTCCTCTTGGGTCAGGTGATCTGCCGAGGTGACAAGCACACGCAGGAGTTTGTCCGAGATCACGACATCGCGTTCGAGATGAGGGACCATATCGGTCGGGCATTTGAAGTAGGCGAGGATGTAGACGCCTCGCTTTTGCTTGTCGATCTCGTAGGCGAGCCGACGCTCGTCCCATTTTTTCATCGCGATCACCTCGGCGTTTGCACGCTCGAAGAGTGAGTTGATGTGATCGATCAGGTCGCCGAACGATGCGGCTGCGGCCTGGCTGGCGAGGAACATCGCCTCATAGACGCCGGTGCGGACTTGTGTTTCAGTTGACATTCTTGTTCTCCATGTTTGCTTTCGCCTCGGTCGAGGCTGATGTGTTTTCTGTTGATTTCTTCTCTGTATCTGTTTGTGAATCTGACTGTTTCGGCGACTCTTCTTTCGATTCGGGCTTGGGTTCTGGCTTGGGCTTGACGAGTTTGGTATTGAACGCGTTCATCGCCTTGGTCACACCATCGTTGAGCATGCACTCCGTTGCATCGGCCGCCGCCTTGAGGCTGCGGTCTACATCATCGTGCTCCTCTTTCATGAACCGGCTCAAGACCCAGTCCGACTGGGTCATGAACTTGGGCACATTGCCCACACCGATGCGGATTCGAGGATAGTCTGCACCACCCAAGAGCCGATCAATATCGGAAAGCCCGTTGTGCCCGCCTGCGGATCCGCTCTTACGAACGCGGATAAACCCGACGGGCAACGCGATGTCATCGACAAGGACGATCAGGTCCTGAGCCGGATCGAGCTTGTAGAATCGGACCGCCTCGGCGACTGATTGGCCTGACAAGTTCATGAACTTGGTCGGCTTCATCAGCAAGGCCTTCTGTGTCCCGATGATCGCATCGAGTGTCACCGCGTTGAATCGGCTTTTTGGAATCTGCCCCACTGCGTGCCGATTGGCAAGCAGATCCAGGGCCATAAACCCGGCGTTGTGCCGAGTCCGCTCGTACTGAGCTCCAGGATTGCCAAGTCCAACGATCAGCTTCATGACTCGGCGTCTTCCTTCTTCTCGGCGATGACCTCAGGCTCGGCACCATCGGCGCCAACCTCGGTTGCTTCGCCTTCTTCTTCTACAACAGCCTTCATGATGATCTGTGCAATGATGGCATTGGGATCAGTCAAGAGGACCATGGTGTCCTTGGGCAGCGTAACATCGCTTGCATGGAGCACATCACCGACCTGCATATCCGTCACATCGACAATAATGTCATCGGGCAGGTTGGTCACGGTACAGTTGAGCTGAAGCTCGGTGAGCGGGTGCATCATGATCGCCCCGGTGGTCTTGAGCCCCTCGGCATCGCCGACAAACTTCAGACGCGCCTTGGTATCAACTCGCTCGTTCATGTCCACGCGGGCAAAGTCCACATGGATAATATTCGTTCCCAGATAATCATAACCGATGTCCTTGAGCAGCACATATTGCTTGTTGCCATCGAGGTCCATATGAAAAACCTTCTCGCCTTTCGAGATGTGCCCGATCGCGGTGTGCGCATCGAGGGTAATCGAGACTGGCTCCTCCTTATGCCCGTACAAAACCCCGGGTAATCCGCCGGCCTGGCGTACACGCTGGGCGTATCGGCTCCCGGTTCGCTCACGCTTTTGTGCGCTCAGCGCTGTCGTTGTGTCACTCATTTCATTTCTCCTTTATCTCAATGACTCATCTCAATGACTCGTTGTTTCTCGTTTGGTTTCTTGTACTTGGTTTCTTGTACTTGGTTTCTCATAAATCCGAGCGGTCTCAACGCTTGGCACCAGCAGTGCGTACGAAGAGCTCGCTGATTGATTGGTTTTCGTGAATCCGTTTGATCGCCTGCCCGAGCATCTCGCCCACCGAGAGCACGACGAGTTTGTCCTCAATGAGCTCGCTCCGCTTGCCGGTGGGGATCGTGTCCGTCACTATAATCTTGGAGATCGGTGAATCGGCAAGTTTTTCCATCGCAGGCCCGGCGAGCACCGCATGGGTCGCGGCACAGATCACATCGTTGGCGCCCTCGCCCATCACCAGCTTGGCCGCCTCGACGACGGTGCCACCCGTTGCGATCATATCGTCGAACATCAGCACCGTTTTGTCCGTAACATCGCCGATGAGATGCCCGACCTTGATCGAATCGCCGGTGAGTCGGCGTTTGTTGATGATCGCCAGATCCGCACCGAGCAAGTTGGCCATCGACTCGGCGACCTTCACATTGCCCACATCAGGCGACACCAAACACAAATCGCCAAGCTCGTGGCGCATCGACTGGAAGTAATCAAAGAACACCGGCGTCGCGGACAAATGATCCACCGGGATATCGAAAAAACCCTGAATCTGGGCGGCGTGAAGATCCATCGCCAGCACACGATCGGCATTCGATGCGGTAATCAGGTTGGCGACGAGCTTGGCGGTAATCGGCACGCGCCCGGCATCTTTTCGATCCTGCCGTCCGTACCCGTAGTAAGGCATGACCATCGTCACCGAGGCAGCACTGGCCCGACGAAGACAATCGCAAAACACCAAGAGCTCCATCAAATTGTCATTCACCGGATCGCAGGTCGAGATCACGACATAACAATCGCGCCCGCGAACATCATCGTCGAGCTTGACGAAGACCTCGCCATCGGGGAACAAACTCGTCCTGGCGCATCCGAGCTCGATGTCCATCTCGGCACAGATACGACGGGCCAGGTCTTTCGAGTTGCGTCCTGCAAAAACTTTGATCTCTGCCGACATTAGACGGTCCCTTCGGTGGTGGTTTCGGGGGAGGCTTGAGCGCTATGCCTTGCCCGATAGATCGCATCGACCGTGGCAAGATGTTCGAGCGTGTTGATGCTCAGGATGTCCTGAGCCGGCACCGCGTCGATGACCTCGACGCGCTTGCTGTCTTTGAGCATGTGTTCGAAAACATCGGTGATGTAGTACTCGCCGGTGAGTTCGTTGCGATTGACCTTCTTGAGGGCTTCAAACATCGCATCGGCGTTCATGCAGTAGTAGCTCGGGTTGACCTCGTTGATCTTGAGCTCGGCGTCGCTGGCGTTCTTCTGTTCGACGATCCGTGCAAACCCGCCGTCGGCATCGCGGACGATTCGCCCGTACCCATCCGGGTCATCAATGACACTCGTTGCCAGCGTCGCGTGGGCATCGGTCGAGCGATGCTTTTCGAGCATGGCAAGCAGCGTCGAGGTGCGGATCAGCGGTCCATCGCCACAGAGGACGAAGACATCGGTCTGGGCTCGCTTCTCGACCGGGAACGCATCGACCGCGCTCACCACCGCGTGCCCGGTGCCGAGTTGTTCGTGCTGGATGGCAAACTCCACCCGATCGCCATACTCGGCGAGCGCTTCGCGGACAAGTTCTTGCTTATACCCAACCACCACGACCACGCGCGAGCACCCGGCTTTGAAGCAAGCATCGACCACCGCGCAGACCATCGCACGCCCGCCGACAGGATGACAAACCTTGGGCAGATCGGATTCCATCCGAGTCCCCTTGCCAGCTGCCAGGATAATCGCTTCGAGTGCTTTGGGTGAAGATGCCATCGTTTGGTTGGCAACGCGGAATCAATCAGAAGAGAAAGACAGAAGAGAAAGAGAGAGAACCAGAGAGAAGAAAAATTACCCCACCGAGATTTGAACTTGGACCGACTGGATCAAAACCAGCTGTGCTACCATTACACCATGGGGCAGTGTTTTTCGATTGTTTGAAGCGTGTTTCGTTGTCTCTTCGTCTTTTTGTGATCGCGTGTTGCTCGTACTCCGTGTCTTGGTCTGATTTGAGTCAGATCGGGTGTTCATTCCGTCATCAGTACGGCCTGAACACACCGGACACAAAGTACCAGGCATGATGACCGCAGCGTATCGCCAGCGCACCAAAGGGTTTACTGACTTGGAGCGGGATTCACTCGGCTGCGCGATCTCGAACACTCAAAGGCACCGAGATCACTCGAATAAACCCATCGACGCGCCTCGGCTGATCGCTCAGCGTCCGTCACATCGGGCTCCGCATTTCGAGATCAAGTGTAGACCAACGAGCCTCAAGGTCAACCACCCAAGCCACGATCAGGGCTGATTGGAGCCGGCCAGGCCCGACCATTTTCCGTACACCCGATCATTCCGATTCGACATCCTCCGCCTGGGCATCCTCCGCTTCGACCACTGCTTCCCCGATCAACTGATAGCAGGTCGCCATCAATCCGATCAGCGGGAACTGAGCATCGACAAACGGGCTAGGACCAAGCCGACGCAACAAGACACAGTTGACCGTAGGGGGCGCGATCGGTGTATCCAACTCATCGAGCTCCGCGCCAACCTCCCAGAACGATTCAATCGCATCTTCCAAAGGCGGCGAGGAGACATCCGATACCCCGGGCACATGCTGATGCAACACCGGCGATGGTCCAGGCCCTTGCACCCCGACCGCTCGTTTCTGGCGCAAGCCGTCGATAAGCTCTTGTCCGGGCATGCCTCGCAATCCAAAGATCAGCATCGGATCATCGCCGAGCCGCTCGGCGAGCAACGCTGTCAGACAGACCGTGTGCTTGCACCAAGGCTGATCTTCGCTCCAGTCCGGACACGAGCATTTGGGATGAATATCGCTCGGCTCTGCAGGAAAAAGCTTCAGCCCAAGGGGCGCAAAGACATCTTCGATATTGCTGGGCAACTCGCCTGCCAAAAGCTTGGCGGTGTATCGAACCTGGTCGGCCATCGCAGCGATAATCTTTTCTTGCGCTTCGGCGCAGAACTCACCAATCTCAAGCGTCGCGGTATAGGGCTTGTCGCTTCGCCCTTGGATAATCCCCTCGCAGAGCGTATCCTCGATCGTCAAGCGTTTGGTTTGCCCAAGCCGGGCGTATTCGATGCCGTCCTTGTAGATTGTGCTCTGGGCTCCCGTCTCGGCGACACGCAAGAGCCTTTGTGTCACCCAGCTCGCGGGGGTCTCGCCGACTTTGAGCTTGAGCTTGACCCCGCCTCGCACGCGGCGAGGGTTCACCAACGACTTACGCGATGAACGAAATGACGCATACTGAGGCTTGATCTTCTTGGGCGCAATCGGCACCGACGCGCTCAGGGTCGGCTTGGAGATCACATTGACCACCCGGTCCTCTCGTGGTGGCGGGGCGGGTTTCTCGATAACCTTCTTGGTTGTCTTCTTGGTTGTCTTTTGGGTTGTCTTTTGGGTTGTCTTCTTGGTTGTCTTTTTGGCAGCCGCCTTCTTTGCTTGCGGGTCAGGCGAACTTGATTTCTTTTCGTCGCTCATCGTTCAACCTCCCTTCACATATCATCGGCAATGGTGTCGGCCCGGAGCGTCAGCAACTCGCGGAGTTTGTCCGTCCCAAGATCAGTCAACCAGCGTTCGCCATGCCCAATAATGTTCTCAGCAAGTTCGGTCTTCGACTCGATCATCTCGTCGATCCGCTCTTCGAGCGTGCCTCGGACAATGTATTTGTGCACCTGCACCGTGCGCGTCTGCCCAATGCGATACGCCCGGTCGGTCGCCTGATTCTCGACCGCCGGGTTCCACCACCGGTCAAAGTGGAACACATGCGTCGCTGCGGTCAAATTCAAACCCACACCACCAGCCTTGAGCGACAACAGCAGAATCGGATTCTTGCCCGTCGCATCCTGGAAGGTATCAATCATCCTCTGACGCTTGCCCTGAGGCGTCCCGCCATGCAAGAACAAAATATCCCGCCCAAGCTCATGGCTGAGCATCGTGCTCAAAATATGCCCCATCTGACGGAACTGCGTGAAGATCAATGCCTGATCCCCCTCGCTGATGAGCTCCGAAACCTGCTCGAGCAATCGCACACACTTGCCCGAACGCATCGGATCGATCGTCATGCCGAACTGCGGATCGTTTTCTTTGAGCATCTGGGCGGGGTGATTACAAATCTGCTTGAGCTTGATAAGCGCAGCGAGCACTAAGCCTCTGCGATGGATCCCCTCGGACTCATCGACATCCGTCAGCATCCGCTGGACGCACCCTTCATAGAGCTTGGCCTGCTCTGGTGTCAGGGCGCACCATTCCTTGCTCTCGATCTTCTCGGGCAAATCAGACACCACCGTCGGATCGGTCTTAACCCTTCGCAGAATAAACGGCGAAACCATCGAACGCAACTTGCCCATTTTGTTCTGATCGCGATGGCGCTCGATGGGGAGCGAGAACTTCTTGCGGAACCCGCCCGCCGAGCCCAGATATCCGGGGTTCAAGAAATCCATGATCGACCACAACTCGGACAATCGATTCTCGACGGGCGTACCCGTCAGGGCGATTCGACGCGGGACACTGATCCCTCGCACCGCCTGCGATTGCTTGGCAGCCGGGTTCTTGATGAACTGCGCCTCGTCGAGCACCATCCGCGCCCAGTTGACCGTGTTGATCAGCTCATTATCCCGATGAGCCAAGGCGTAAGTCGTCAGGATCAGATCCGACTCCTGCGCCTGCTTGGTGAAGGATTCATCGAGCTTGCGATCAATCCCATGATGCACCATGACCTTCAATGAAGGCGCGAACTTCTCGGCTTCTTTCACCCAGTTGCCGATCACCGACATCGGCACCACCAAAAGCGTCGGCCCGACAGGCTCTTCACCGCCCTCAAGCCGTTCATGAACCATCAACGCCAGCAACTGAATCGTCTTGCCCAAGCCCATGTCGTCAGCGAGGCACGCGCCGAATCCGAACCGTTCCATGAAGACCATCCAGCTCATGCCTCGGGCTTGGTATGGACGCAGCGTTCCTTGGAATGTTTCGGGTGTATCGAGCTTGGGCAGCTCGACCGAGGCCCCGCCGGTGTCGCCTCCGAGCAAAGATGCCACCCATCCTGTTGCTTGAACACCCGTCACCGCAAGCCCGGTTTGGGCTGCATCCGAAGCAAGCGCCAGCTGCATCGCTTCGCCGAGTTCCATCTCGCCGCCGGGGTTCTCGCCGATGAACTTGATCGCGTTCTCGACATCTTCTGGGCGAATCTCGACCCACTTGCCCCCGATGCGCACCAGCGGCGCGTTCTGCTGGGCGAGCTGCTCGAACTCGTTGAGCGTCAGCGTCGTGTCCCCGATGGCGATCTCCCAATGATATCCAATGAGCGTATTGAGCCCAAGCTGCGGCCCGGCTGCATCGGGATCGCCCGACTCCTCGCCGAGCATCTCCGCCGGATCGGATTCGATCTGCAATCGAGCGCCAAGACGCCCGGATTGCGATTCCCACCAGGGCGGGCTCTGGACCGCAAAGCCCTGCTCTTCGAGGATCGGCTTGATCTCGCGCAAAAACTGATACGCCTCTTGCGAGTTGAGCAGAATCTCGATCGGCTCGGAGCTATCGAGCGCCTCTTCGAGTTTCTTATAATGCCGACTCGCCCGCCCGAGCTCGGCCATCAAAAGCTCTTGCGGATTCTCGAGTGTCAACCCCTGAATCACCACCCGCTCGCGTGCAATCAACCAGATATCCGACGCCCGCAAGATCACATCTTCATCGTCCACGCTCTGAAGATAAAAACTCATCGACCAAAGCACCGTATCGTCGGGCTTGGCGATGTCGGCGGGCAGCCCATCGGCGATCGGCTCAGCAATCCGCAACCCAAACCGCCAGGCGCTCGATTCGCCTCGGTCTTCGAGCTCGGCGATCCAGCGCCGAACCTTGCGAGCAATGTCCGCACGCTGCCCGCTTACACTCGGCACCTCCTCGGTCCCATCGAGCAACCCATACAACCAGGCAACCTGCGGATCGGCATCAGGGTCGGCATCCTCGACCGTATCGAACATATCCTGAGCGATCATCGTCGCCCGACACCGAGCGTCGGTGAGCGCTGCGAGAAACTCCGTCGTCATACTCCATGCGTCATGGGCGTGCTCATCAGCGGGGGCACGGGCCACCGCGGGCATCGAACGGACGAGCTTGCTGACCCGCTGGGCCGTCATGTCATCGGACAACCAAGGATGCCACGCAGCGGTGAGTTGTCCCTGCGCATCTTGAAGCAGCATCGGCACCACCCGATGACCAGCCATCAAATGAGCAGCCAAACGAGAAGCGGCGACGAAGTAAGTGATCCCTGGACCAATCGTATACCCGCTCGACCAATCCTCATCGTGGACCGCATGAACAGCATGGTCTGCATGCTCGATCAACGACTCAAGCACAGGCCCGGCATCAATCGCATCGACCTGGATCGTCGGGATCGTAAACTCGACCAAAACCCCAGCAGCATCCTCATCCGTATCGCGACCCATCACCCGCGACATGGGGGCACTGGGAATCGGCTGGCCGTCAATCGCAGGCAAACGCAACGAGATCATCGACTCTTCGCCCGTGATCCCGACAGGTCGGCAGGCAAAGGGATGAACCGGTGTATCTGGCCCTGATTCTGGCCCTGATTCTGGCTTTGGCTCTGGCTTTGGCTCTGGCTTTGGCTCTGGCTTTGGCTCTGGCTTTGGCTCTGGCTTTGGCTCTGGCTTTGGCTTTGGAGCTACCTGGGCGTCGGGGGTCGAAGTCTCGCACCAAAAATGCAACGCCCCCTGCGTCCAGTTCGCGTGAATAACCATCGCCGACAGATCAACCTCTTGCACAGGCATGTCGATCACAGATACAGCTCCCATCGGGGCGGGTGAGTTGAAGAAGGGGAAAAATAGGAGAGCAGGGACTCGAACCCTGAACCTGCGGCTTAAAAGGCCGATGCTCTACCAATTGAGCTACTCTCCCAGCGATATCACCCGATCCCCCGGCGTGCCGAGTTTTCAAGAGAGTCATAGTACGCCCACACTTGGCACAAATCATCCCCACATCAAAGACTTCCTCGATGATTTCAACAAGATTTGCCCAGATTTTCACCCATAGAGACCGCTCACGCACGATGCTGGGCATGCCTCAACAGGATTTCAAGGTGCGTTTTCGAGGCCCCTTGCTGATCCAATACGCACGCCCTCGCCCGCTGTCCCATCGCTTCACGCGCCCCATCGTCTTCGAGCAACGCCTTTGTCGCGGCTCCAACCCCTTGCCGATCAACCACTTGAATCGCCCGAGCCTGAAGAAGCACCCCCATCGCCTGCAAGAAATCGGTATGCGCGGGCCCAATGAGCACCGCCTTGCCCATCGCTGCCGGCTCGATCGGGTCCGAGCCATACAAATCAAAGAACGATCGCCCGATGATGACCACATCGGCCAGTTCATAGACCGCTGACAACTCCCCGATCGTATCGAGCACAAAGCGCGTCGCGCCCGGCCTGCACTCGCCCGAGGATCGCCGAACACACCCGGGAACGGCATCACCAGCCTCATCAAACCGCTCGACCTTCCGCGGCGCGATCACCAGCTGAACATCATCGGGAATCGCCTGATCCAAGAGCGCCTCTTCGCCGGGCCCGGTGCTCCCCGCAACCACAATCGGCTTGTCCAGATCAATCCCCATCGCCCGAGCGATCGCAATCGCCTTGGCACAAGGCTCGGCATGCACCGACGCATCGACCGAATCCCATTTCATCGACCCCGTGATCTCAATCCGATCGCCCGATACCCCCATCGCTTCGAGCCGCTCGGCGTAGTCCTGATCCTGCACGCACGCAAAGCCAAGCCTCCAAAACGATGGGGCGATGAAGAAACGGAATCGGTGATACCCTTTGAACGAGCGGGCCGAGAGCCTGCCGTTGATGATCCCGACCGGAATCCCCCGCTTCACGCACCCCTTGATAAAGTTCGGCCAGACCTCAAGCTCAACAAGCCCCACGACATCAGGCTTGACGAGATCGAGGAACCGCCTGACCATCCACGAGCAATCCAGCGGATACCGCACGACTTCGCAGTGTTCGATATCGCCGAACAGTGACTGGGCCTGCTTGAGCCCGGTATCGGTCGTCACCGAAACAATCACATCGCACTGCTCAACCATCATCGGCACCAACGCCCGCAGCGCATTGACCTCCCCCACCGACACCGCATGAAGCAAAGCCCGCGCACGAGTCGATTCGTGCGCGGGCCGACGAAGCATGGCTTGCACATGCCCAAAGCGCTGATCCCACCCCTGGCGCTTCTTGCGCATCCAGATCGGTGCGGTGACGATGCCAAGCGGGATATAGAGCAGATCAAGCAGGTTCACAATGCAAGATCATAGGATTCCCAATCCCGGGATATGCCCTATGGACACCCGGCAGCAAAGGCTTCGAGGAATGCGGAGATATCAAAGAAGTTCCATGTCCCATCATCATTGAAATCACCCACAGGGTCGTTGGCTGCGAAGAGCGTGAGGAACGCCGAGATATCGAAGAAGTTGAGTGTGCCATTGCCCGTCATATCCGCCGGGCACGATGCAGGCGAGCCCCAATGGATCATCAGCGAGCGGTCAAAGTCGCTCACTGTCAGAATATCCACCGCGCCGTCTTCATTGACATCGCTCGCTGCGATCCCCGGGGCATCCCCGGTGGGGAGCTGGGCCACGATCTCGAAGACCCGCGGGCTCGTTTGCTCCCAGACCATAGGTGCCGGCCTGCCTGGTAGCCCCTCCCTCGAAGTCGCCACTGCAAGATCAGGCAACGAATCGCCGACAAAGTCCTCCGCGATCACCTCGACCATCTTCATATATGCGTCGATCTTGACCCACTGATCCATCTGCCCCGAGTGATCGAAGAAATAGATATTGAGATAAAGATTATTATCCACAGCCACCAAGTCCGTATTCCCGTCAAGATCAATATCCTGAGCAATCAACCAATACGGATTCTCGCTGCCGATCGAATCGATCAGCGTGAAGGTACCATCGTTATTATTCAGATAGAGCTGGATCTGATCGTTGAAGCTGTTTCCGATCGCAAGGTCCGGCGAGCCATCACTATTGAGGTCGATCGTTGCTGGTTTCATGGTCGAAAAGCTACTCGCACCTCCGATAAGCCCCCATATTTCAAGCCCAGGCCCCTCGATCCCACGCAAGATATACACCGTTGCGCTCGACGAGCTCGTCACTGCCAGATCATCGCGCCCATCAAGATCGAAGTCGGCCACGACCACAGTTTGGGGATTCGGGATATCAAGTTCGTTGAACGAAACCCCTGCACCTGCGATCGTGCCGTCAGGCTCCACTAAATACATCTTGAGTCCTGCGTCATTGCCCACGATCATCAGCTCTTGCGCCCCATCGCCATCAAGGTCGGCCATCGCACTCATAAATGCGTCTGCGGAACCAACGATCAAACTCGATGTTCCATCGCTCAGGTCATACACCCGTGCCAATGCGCTTCCAGTCACAACCGCCTCGTCTACTCCATCCCCATCGAGATCCGTCGCGAGCACATGGAGGGGGTTTGATCTTCCTTGGATATAGGTCGCCCCAAACTGAGGCACCCCCTCCACCCCAAAGCGATTGAGCGTCACACGCATTCGATCGCCATTGATCAGAAACCCAAACCAGATCAGGTCCAAGTCGCCATCGTTGTCGAGGTCGATCGAGTCAACACTCGGGGTCCGGACCGGAAGGAAAATACTCGATCCATCGAACGGCACACCGACTGCCATCGGCACGAGCTCTGCCCCCCCGGCAAGGGGATCGACGAACAACGCCCCCTGCACATCGGCATTGGCTGCTGGCGGGAGCACCTGCGTCCGCATCACTACAAGATCAGGCTCGCCCGATCCATCAAGATCGCCTTCGACCCCGATTGGAATGATCGGCTCATCGACTGAGAGATCGACCAATGTTGACCCTGGGTTTGTAAACCCAAGCACAATCCCGGCTGTCCCCGCCTGCAAATCGTAAATCACCATGTCCATCGCTAAATCATCATCAAACTGCCCAAAGAGCGGGCGATCACCGACAGCGACCCGTGGATATACCTGATCGATCACACGAACCGTGCCCATCGTATTGGTGCCGTCACCTTCGACAAGGATGAACTTGGTCGAATCCTCATCATAGATCAGCACATCGAGATCGCCATCGCCGTCGTAGTCTTGGATCGGGAAGATCATGTTCTGATCGCCCAGCGCAGGCACAAGCACTGTTTCGTAAGGCTGGCTTTGGTCTCGCGACGACCACCGCACGAGCACGCGTTGCCCGGTGGTATTGAAGACAAGGTCGGTCCCCCCATCGCCATCGAGATCACCGCCAAAGACCTGCGGGCTGTATGTCCCATCGAAGGGCGCATCATCAAGATACCAGATGTCCGCGGGCTCTTCGAGCTGGGTCATGCCATCGCTTGAATCAAGGATAGAGACATCGAAACCACCACGCATGACAAACTCAATCGCCCCATCGCCATCAATGTCGCCCGCACTCATCGCAGAATAGCTGCTGGCAGGAAGAAACGGCCCAACAACGGCAAACTGCCCATCGGCCTGCCCAAGCGCCGCCATCACCTCGTCCCCAAACTGCGAATACCCGAAGAGCAAATCCTTGAGCCCATCATTGTTGTAATCGCCCGTGTCGATCAACACCGGAGAGAGCGTGTCCCACTCATATTCAAACTGAACCACCCCGCTCCCCATCGCCTCCTTGAATGTTGATTGACCAAACGCCATCGGCGAGCACACCGCAGGCAAGGCCAATGCCAGCCCAGCAAGATGTGCGCATGCTGACGGGTTCATCGCGAGAGACTTCCAGGTCATGGTCGATTCCTTTATGTATGTTTATGTATGTTTATGTATGTTTATGTATGTTTATGTATGTTTATGTATGTTTATGTATGTTTATGTATGTTATATGTAAAAGCGTGCTCAAAGAGCTTCATCTGTAGCTCGCCTTCTTCAGGCATCATGGCACACAGCGTCCCCTATAGTCCCCTCTGCACATCCATACGCCACGATCCCACCTCGGTTCCCCAATCAGCAGCTTTTCTTCAGCAGTCACCCAAAACAAACCGCCACCCGCCTTATCCGCAACAACCGCTCGCCATAAAAAAAGCCGAGATCGGCTTGTAAACCGACCTCGCCCACTACTTGTTACTTCATCTGCTATTTCTGCTATTTCATCGGCCAAGTTGTATTCACCGGGCAATGGGCGAGGAGG
>WFPK01000110.1 GCA_015487555.1 Phycisphaerales bacterium | reverse complement strand
TTTTCTGGGCTAGTGACTTCATGTGTGGGTGCTGGGCACCTGCCGAGTTGGGTGCGTACTTTACGAAGGACGCGGCTGTGGATCGGCGCCAAACTCGCCATCAACGCCGCAAGGATCGCGAGGAATCATGAGATTCATGCATAATCCTCGGACCGGGGGAGGAGAAAAGCAAGCCGACAGGTATGGGTTAGTCGGTCAGGGCGATTTCTTCTTCGGGTTTGGCTGGCTCGTCTTGGGTATGGTGATCCATCTGATCCGTATGGGGGTGCGGGTCAGCAGCATCGGCTGTGGCGGGGATGAATCTGGCAGCATGGTAAGCGCCATTGACCAGGGGCTGGGCGAAGACCAATAAGAACAAGACACAGAATGCGCTAAGCACGCCGGCGATGCGGCGCATCGGGAAGGGGGCGAGGAAGACCGGCGAGCTGATCTTGCCCGGATCGTCGATGTAGGCTGCAGCGATGATGCGGAGGTAGTAGCATGCGGCGATGGCTGAGTTGATGCCCAGGATCACGATCAGGGCATACTGACCCGCTGCGATACCCGAGGTGAACAACCCGACCTTGCCCAGGAACCCGATCAAAGGCGGGAACCCGAGCATCGAGAAGGTGCAGATCACCAGGGTCCATCCGAGCACCGGATGCGATTTACACAACCCGCGGATGTCGTCCATCTCGTCGGCTTCGTCGCCATTGCGGTGTTCGAGTGATGCCAGGACTGCGAAGACGCCCACGGTCATGATGCCATAGGTCAGCAGGTAGAAGAGCACGGCTGCCAAGCCGTTCTGATAGAACGGCCCGCCGATGATGCCCGGCCCGGCGATCAAGCCGACGAGCATGTAGCCTGAGTGGGCGATCGAGGAATAGGCGAGGATTCGTTTGATGGAAGTTTGCAGGAGTGCGAGGATGTTGCCCACGGTCATGGTCAGGGCAGCCATGATCCAGAGGGTGGCTTCGATGGCGACGGGCAAATGTCCACCATGGCCGCTGATTCCATTGGTCCCATCGGTCCATCCGACGGTGCCGAGGATAAACATGAGTGCCAAGAACCCGGCGGTCTTGGGGACGAAGGCGAGCATGGCCGCGACGGGTGAAGCGGCGCCTTGGTAGACATCGGGGGTATAGAAGTGCATCGGGACGGCTGCAATCTTGAACGACACGCCGATGAGGGCGATGAGCAACCCGATCATGCCCAACGATGAAATCCCATCAGTCGCGAAGACCGTGGCGATTTCGGAGAGATTCGTCGAGCCCGTCGCGCCGTAGATCAGGGCGAAGCCGTACAAGAAGATCGCTGCGCCAAGCGCACCGAGGAAGAAATACTTGACAGCCGCTTCGAGCGATTTCTTCTTTTCGGTCGAGATCGCCACCATGATGTAGGTCGGCAGCGAGGTCAGTTCCAACGCGAGGAAGAGCCAGATAAGATCGTCGGCCGAGGCGGTGAGCATCAAGCCGGTGAGGGAGAACATGAAGAAGGCGTAGAACTCGCCTCGGTTTGAGCGGATGGACTCGAAGGCTTTGCCGTGATCGACCTCGGTTTCGAGTTGACGATCGACGGTGCCCGAAAGCAGCAGGAGAATCAGCATGCCGACGCCTGCGATGAGCATCTTGGCGTAGGGGACGATCGCGGGGAACATGCCTTGTGTTGCCGGCGAGACCAACGCGGCGAAGAAGGCTGCGAAGAGTGCAACGGCACAAATCCAAGGCGTGAACTGGCGGATGGCACGCGATGGCCATTGCCCGGTAATCATCACCAAGCAGGTGGCGATGAAGAGGAAGATTTCAGGCCAGAGGATGGCGAGCTTCTCAGTCATGCGAGGCTCCTTCGTTTCCGTTGATGACTGGCTCGTGCCCAGAATCATCGGTGTGCATGATGCGAGGCTCGGCAGGTTCTAAGCCGTTGGCTTGTTCGACGATGCGGACGGTCGCGTTGACCTGATCGCTCACGGTATCGAGCAGCACGGTTGGTTGGAGCCCGAAGTAGATACACCCGAGTGCCAAAGGCGTGAGGGTGGCGATCTCGCGGAGGTTGAGATCGGTCGGGAGGGTTTCGTGTTCGTGATGGTCTTGGGGTTCTCGGAGTGGGCCGAAGCAGATTTTGCCGACCATATAGAGGAGGTACATCGCGGCGATGACCATGCCGGTGCCGGCGAAGACTGCGAACCAAGGGCCGAGCGATGAGCCCCATGCGCCGGGCTCGCCGGCAGCGGTCCATGCTGCGTCAGATTGGAACGATGAGATCAGGCAGAGGACTTCGGAGGGGAATCCGTTGAGCCCGGGCAAGCCGACGGATGCCATCGCGAAGAAGACCATGAAGGTCGCCCAGATGGGCATCTTCGAGGCCAACCCGCCGACGGTGTTCATGTCGCGGGTGTGGTAGCGTTCGTACATGAACCCGATCATGAGGAACAATCCACCAGTCGAGAGCCCGTGACTGAGCATGTAGAGGATCGAGCCGCTAAAACCGGTGACATTGAGGGCAGCCATGCCCAAGACGGCGAAGCCGAGATGCGACACGGATGAATACGCGACGAGCTTCTTGATATCGGTCTGCACCCAGCAGATCAACCCGGCATAGATAATCCCGATGATCGAGAGCACCGCGATATGAGGGGCGTACTCGAAGAATGCTTCGGGGGCCAGTGGGATGGCGAAGCGGTAGATGCCGTAGGTTCCGAGCTTGAGCAGCACAGCTGCCAGGATCACCGAACCGGCGGTTGGTGCTTCGGTATGGGCCAAAGGCAGCCAAGTATGGAACGGGAACAGCGGCACCTTGACGGCGAACCCCGCAAGCAATCCAAGCAAGACCCAGCTCTGCTGAGTCAGTGACATATGCCAGGCGTACTTGGTCAGCGTCGGGATATCGAGTGTCCACGATCCGAACTGATCGGGCCCGGCGACGAACCAGACGACATAGACCATCGCCGCGAGCGTGAGCATCGAGCCGGTGAAGGTGTAGAGGAAGAACTTGATCGACGCCGCGACACGGTTGGTCGAGCCGAACTTGCGGATGAGGACGAACATCGGCAAGAGCGTGAACTCGAAGCAGATGTAGAACAGCAACAAGTCTTGAGCTGCGAACACGCCGACCATCGCGCCCTGGAGCACCATGAGCCATGCATAGTACATGCGTTTGTCTTTGGTGATGGCGGATTTGGATGCCGCGACCACGATCGGGCCAAGGAGCACCGAGAGCATAATCAACAGCATCGAGACCGAATCCATCCCGATCGAGAAGTTGAGCCCGAGCGAATCAACCCATGAGATCGAATATCCAAACTGAGCCGTATCGCCCGCAGCGAAATCGAACCGGTCGAGGAGTTTGAGCGCGGGGAGCAAAAGCACCAGGCTTGTAATGAAGGCGACGCGGTAGGCGTTGTCGGAGTTCTTCGAGAACGCGATCTGCAAGGCAGCAACGACGGGGAAGAAAATCAGAATGATGAGCATCAGGCTATCTGAGTTCATGCTGCACCTCCTGCTCGCAGAACAATCACAAGCACCACGAACAACAGAATCGCCAAGCCGCCCGCCATGCTCACTGCGTAGCCTTGGAGCACGCCCGATTGGCTCGGACGGATAATCCATGCAAACACGCGAGGCAGGAACCCGAAGAGATTCACCAACCCATCGAGTAAGAGTTTGTCGATCCAGTGGAAGATATGGGCCAGAATCCGCAATGGCGTGACGAGGATGGCCTCGTAGATTTCATCGACGAACCATTTGTTCTCAGCAAGGCGTGGGATGGGGCCGGCGCGTCTGGCAACGGCATCCATGCGGCACTTGCCTGCTTCGGTGCGTCCGCCAAGGAATAGACCTTGCCAGCCCTTGGGCCCGTGGAAGAAGGCAGCGACGAGTACGCCGAAGATCGCGCCGAGTCCTGAGACGACGATCATGCCGCCGTGGGGGTCCATGCCCAGAATCTTGCCCGGTGCGCCATATCCCACGGGACCTGCGACAGCGTGGGGATCGCCCTCGCCATGGGCTGCTGCGAGTGAGACGGCATAGGGCGAGTGGAAGGAAGCGGTCGAATCGGCGACCATCGAACCGACCCACCCGTGATACTCTGACTTGTCGATCCATGCCAGCGAGATGGCAAGGACCGAGCAGGTCGCCAGCACAATCAGCACGGTGTTGATCGCCCAGCCTGGAGCGTGTGGGTGGAAGTGGCTTGTATCGTCGCCATGAAAATCCTCTCCCGGCTCGGCGTGTTGATCGCCAACGAAGACGCGGAAGAAGACGCGGAAGGTGTAGTAGGCGGTGAGGATGGCGGTGAAGACCAGAATCCACCCCATGAGTCGATACCCCGGGGTGACGAAGGCCTCGGCGAGGATCATGTCTTTCGAGTAAAAACCACTCGTGATGTAGGGCAACCCGGCAAGGTTCATACACCCCACGAGCATGGTGATGCCGACGATCCCCCATCCTTTCATCCACGAAATCCCTGAGAGCTTGCGCAGATCAAGCTGCCCGGCGAACCCGTGCATGACGGCACCACACGCAAGGAACAGCAAGGCCTTGAAGAAGGCATGGGTCAACACATGGAAAGCAGCCCCAGTGGTAGAGAGCAATCCAAGCCCAGCGAACATGTACCCGAGCTGCGACACCGTCGAATACGCCATGATCCGTTTGATATCGAACTGGGCCATGCCGATGGTCGCCGCGAGCAGGGCGGTGATCGTGCCGATCCAGGCGACAATCGGCAATGCGTTTTCAGACACCAAGAACACCGGGTAGAACCGGGCGATGAGGTACACGCCAGCCGTCACCATCGTCGCAGCGTGGATCAGCGCCGACACCGGGGTCGGCCCTTCCATCGCGTCGGGCAACCAGACATAGAGCGGGAACTGAGCCGACTTCCCAAAGGCACCAACCATCAACAGCAGCGCGATCCACTGGGCCTCGCCGGGGATCGCAGAAAAATCGCCCGCAACGGCTGCGTCGATGTAGTGATGGAGTGTTTCATTGCTAAACAACGCCGCATACTCAACCGTGCCAAAGTGCACAAAGGTCAGGTAGATCCCCAGCGCCAAACCCAGATCACCGATCCGGTTGACAATAAACGCCTTCTTGGCAGCTGCGACGGCTGAGGGCTTCTTGTAGAAGTACCCGATCAACAGATACGAGCACAACCCCACACCTTCCCAGCCCAGATAGAGCATGAGCATGTTGTCGCCCATGACCAGGCAGGACATGGAGAACACGAACAACCCGAACGCCGAGAAGAATCGGCAATACCCTGCGCCGATGTCGTGCGACATGTATTCGGAGGCATACAACGCAATGAGTGTGCCGAGCCCGGTGACAAAGAGCATCCAGAGGATGGTGAGCTTGTCGATATAGAAGGAGAAGTTGGCGACGAATGATTTTTCGCCATAGTGGAGATTGAACCAGTCGAAAGCATGGACCGTATACGGCGTGCCATCGTACGAAAGGAACATGCTCACCGTCGCCAGGAACGCGACTGCAAGCAAAGCGATCGTCGTCCATGCGGGGAGCTTGGACTTATTGCCGATAGCGGCGTAGATCGCATTGAGCACAAACCCGAGCAAGGGCAGGAACACGATCAGCAGGATCCACTTGGGGCCTGTGTCAACATGCTCGACCATGTGGGCAAGATGCGCCGAAGCAGGTGCATCCTCTCCGGAAGAACCCGGGGCGAGCATGGCCAATGGTGCCAGATTATTCAACAGTGAGGCGGTCATCATCCGTTGAGTTCCTTCCAGGCCGAGGCGCTGAGTGATTCACGATGACGGAAGAGCAGAACAACCAGTGCCAGCGCCATCGCTGCTTCGGCAGCAGCGACACAGAGCACAAAGATGACAAAGGTTTGCCCGTCGGATCCGAGATGGTGGCGACCAAAGGCGATCAGCGCGAGCCCAGCAGCCTGGAACATCAGCTCGGTGCAGAGGAACATGATAATCATGTTCTTGCGGGTCAAGAACCCGATGAGCCCGATGGCGAACATCGCTGCCGACACAAACAGGTACGGCGCGAGCACCGAGGTGCTCATCTCCGTCGGAAACGCCAGCTGCGCGAGTTGTAAAGAATCAAAGGCGTGCATTATGCGTGCCCTCCTGATGGGTGCCCATCGTCATCAAACCCATTGCCATGAGACTTGTCATCAAACATTGTCCCGAGCTTGCGCGCCTGGGCGGCTTTGAGTGCCTCTTCGAGTTCAGTATGCTTGCGGGCCAGCACCGTCGCTCCAAGCATCGCCATCAGCAAGATGACGCCAGCGAGCTCGATCATGATCGGGTGGTCATGCATCAGGTTGAACCCCAAACGATCAATGTTGTCGGCTGCGAGTGCATCGGGCCAATCTTCTGCACCGAGCATCCGCGTCGCGAGCACACCCTCTTCCCCGTGCTCATCCTCGCCCAGCAGCTCGATCTGGATCGTGCGGGCATCGACATCAATCATCGCCAGCCCGGTTTCATGATCCCGAACCACACGCCACCCGTCAGCAAGCACCCCCTCACGCTCGAGGATTTTGTCCACCTTCTTAGGCAGATGCGCCAAGACCGCATCGGCTGCCTGGGCCTGCGTCATTTTGGACTCGGGGAGTTCGCCGATCCCGCTGAACATCGCCGCGGTGATGAGTCCGATCATCACAAACCCGATCGCACTGGCAAGCATCGGCTCGCGGGCGACGGCATCAACATCATCGAGATCGTCATCCCCATCGCCTGTAGGTGCCTGGGTCGCGAGCATGATGACGAAGAGGTAGGTGATGAGGATCGCGCCGGCGTAGATGATGATGAGGGCGAAGGCCATGAACTCGGCAGAGAGCAAAATATACATCCCGCACGAGGCGATGATGGTCATGATGAAGTAGAGCGCGGAATACACCGGGCGTTTGTGGGTGATAACGCGCACCGATGCGCCGATGGCAACCAAGGCGAATGGATAGAAAAAGACATTGGGCATCGGGTTGCCCGCATCGGCAGCACCAAGCCCAAGGGCCAACGCGGCGCCTCCCAGAGCAATGGCGACAAGCAACCCACCAGCATATTCGAGCGATCTGGTGCGGGCTCTTCTTGGAAGCGCCAGGGCAATGCCAGCAGCTCCAATGGCGCAGATGAGGTACAAGGCAATCGGAGAGATGATCTGTTCCACCGTGTGTCTTTCCGTAGGCCTCGAATAAAACGAGGCTTGGTGCAGGTTCTGAGCATCTTGCGATCTCAGAGGTCGCCGGCTGGCACTATCAACAATCTGAGCCCAATCTGACACCCTCCTTTGCAAGGCAGCAAACCGACTCGTTCAACCCCCCGACCAGAACCGCGCAAAGCATCCCCAAGCCGAGATGGGGAGGATAGTGCTGCTGGGCGAATCCTTCAACTCCAATGCCCTCTACAAACGCATACAAGCGGATTGTTGTGCCATTGCTGCGCATCGACCGAAACGAAAAATAATGCTCGCTCAGCCCACGCCCGGGATGGCAGCAACGCAATGGGGTCACTATGATCGTCGCTATGGTTTCACCCCAAATATTGATGCAACAAACCCAGCCTTCGCGCAAAGTCCATATCCCCAACCTGCTCACGATGGGGCGGGTGGTGCTCGCATGGGTCTTTGTCATCCTCCTCTCGTATGTTCCGCAACGAACCATCAACACCCAACCTACTGGAACTGATCGACTTGGAGAAATCTCCCAGCCCGGAACAGGACTTTTGATTGCCGCCACCGTCGTCTTTGTCATCGCCGCCATCACCGATGCGCTCGATGGACACCTCGCCCGCAAGTGGAAGGCCGAGTCCAAGTTCGGACGCATCATGGACCCCATGGCCGACAAGCTCCTGATTCTGGGCGGATTCGTCATGCTCGCCACCCCTGCCTTCCACGCCAAAGTCATCCCCGCCGACACCACCATCCAACTCTCAGCGGTCGCCGGGTGGATGGTCGTCGCCATGATCCTCCGCGAACTCCTCGTTACCTCGATTCGGGGGGTCTACGAGGCGGAAGGCGTTGATTTCTCCGCCGGCGCGATGGGCAAGGCCAAGATGATCTTCCAATCCATCACCATCCCTCTGATCCTGCTCATCGTGGCCTTCGGATCGCCGGGCCCAGATTCCACCGGGCGATTGGTCATCTCCTTACTCGTTTGGGCTACACTGATTACGACAATTCTCTCCGGGTTCCCCTACATCGGCAAAGCCCTCAAGCACACGATGGATGAGCAGGCCCGGATGCTCGAGATCATGCGGGGCAAAAAGGCCCGTAAATCGACCAAAGTCTCCGGGCCCAGTGCCAAACCACGCCCGAAGACCAACAAAGGCGGACAACAGGCCAAGAGGCGGTAGACTCAGTATCTGACGAGCCGCGACTGTGAGGGAGCGGTCTTTTGTCTTTTCCGTACGATCAAGAACCGCTCCCTCACGGTCGCGGCTCGTTGAGGATCACAATCATGAACACGATGGGACGCACAACCCAATCCTTCCTCACCACCAACGGGCTCGGACACCTCCCCATCTCGGGAACCGTCGGCTCAATCCCCCCCGTCGTCCTCGCAATCATCCTCATCTTCGCAGGACTCGGCCCGGGCACTTCCCTCAGCTGGGTCTACTTCCTCACGATGACCCTGATTCTCGTGGTCTACTCCGCATCGTGTATCCTCTATGGACACGAAGCCGAAGCCAAATGGGGCAAAGACCCCTCCGAGGTCGTCGCAGACGAAACCGCTGGGCAGGCGATCACCTTGATGATGATCCCGGCGGGGATGCTCGGCTCACCCCTCGCTATTCTCTGTGCCTTGGCCGGGGCCTTCGTGCTCTTTCGGCTCTTCGACATCTTCAAACCCTGGCCCGCGGGCGCAATGCAGAAACTCCCCGGCGGATGGGGCATCCTCCTCGACGACATCTTCGCATCCATCATGGCCGGGGTGGTCATCATGTTCTCCTTTGCCGCGATCCACTAACCCCTTCCCCCCCGGCGGCACAGGCGAGCCGCAGCACTGTAGAAATAAAAAGGGTGCCATGGCTTGACCGTCTTGGGCAAGCCATGTCTTTGAAAAGCGCCAATAAACACCAAGCCACTGCTTGCCCAAGACGGTCAAGCAGTGGCACCCAGATATGATTGATACCGTTTTGCGTCCCGCCTGTGCCACCGGCTCCCTCCCAATGCTCGCCCAGCCCCTCACACTCAGCGCCCCCACTGGTTCGATCGCACTCGAATCGAACCTGCTCCTTGCGCCCATCGCCGGGTGGTGCGAGCTTGCCTGGCGGATCACCTGCCGAGAGCTCGGAGGCGTCGGACTCGCGTGTACCGATCTGCTGAGCCCCAAGGGACTTTTGATCTCGCAGAAGACCGCCCGCAACATCGCCCAAACCAACGAGCAAGACCGCCCGGTCTGCATGCAGCTCTATGGTGCTGATCCTGAGATTCTCGCCCAGGGCGCCCTCTGGTGTGCCGACAACGGCGCAACGGTGGTCGATATCAACATGGGATGCCCCGTCGATAAGGTCACCAAAAAAGACGGCGGCTCAAAGCTCATGTGCGATCTGCCCAAGACCTTCGCGATGTTCGAGCGCGTCCGCGAGGCCTTGCCCGGCCATGTGCCTCTGACGGCCAAGATGCGCCTGGGTTGGGACGAAGAAGCCAAAGCCAAAGGCGTCGCGTGTGAGCTGGCCGTTGGGCTCTGCGAGCGCGGCGCAGCGTTGATTACCGTCCACGGCAGAACCACCGAGCAGAAGTTCAAAGGGAGCTGCGATCTCGATGGGATCAAACGCGTGGTGGATGCAGTTCGTGCGCACAATCCATGCGTTCCCGTCATCGGCAACGGCGATCTCAAACAACCATCCGATGTCATCACCATGATGCACCAAACGCGGTGCGCGGGCGTGATGATCGGGCGTGGGTCATTCTCCAACCCCTGGCTCTTCCGATACAGCTGGGCCTTGCAACAGCGGGTAATCGAAAATCAGATTGATCCTGGCGATCTCGAAGCGGTCAATGCGATCGACCTGAGCGATCTGCAACCCACCGAAGATGAAAAGCTCGACATGCTGCGAAGCTTTTTCGATCGGATGGTTCAGTACCGCGATGCCGATCACGCCCGCCATGTGTTTCGTCAGAAGGCGAATCTCTTATGCAGGCCGATCAATGCCGGGCACTGCCGAGGGCTCAAAAACGCACTCCGTGAAGCCCAAAGTGTCGACCAGGTGCACCGGGCGATCGAGCAATGGCGAGCCAGCGCCCGCGCGTAAACACCGATTCGAGGTGGAGGCGAGTGGATTTTGTATTCTTGTTCTGGAATCTGGAGCGGTTCTGGTACACTGGGCCAAGCAGAGTTTCAACTTCGGAAACCCAACCCAGGAGACCAGAGAGATGAATACCGCACGCACCTTCGCTTCGCTAAGCGCGATGATCGTTTGCACCAATGGTGCATTGGCCAGTCCTGATTTGATTTGCAGCAGCATCGACTCGGCGACCAGCTTTGGGTTTGTTGATGGCAAGGTGGCGTACTCGTTTGGGACGACGCTGTGCAATATCAGCGATGTGCCAATCAACTGGGATGCGATGAGCAATGCGCACCCCCTCGTCTCGCAGACGCTCTATCGACTCCGCAATGGACAGATTCAACAAATCGGGATCGGATTCGTTCGCCATGCAACCGTTCCCCTGGCATCGAATGCGTGCAACCTGGGGTGCACACCCGCGGGGTTTGTTGAACTCGGCGCGGGGTGCTCGACAACAAACTCGAGCGCAACCAACGGATCGCAAGGGCTGATGGGCCCTCGCACCGAGGTTGAAGCATTTGAGGGATTTTTCCCGTATCCATTCACCGCGATCAATCAGGTGGGCGATGCGATTTACAAACGGCTACAGGTTGACCTCGCCGACATCAGCGATCCGGCAGCGCTCTACTTTGTCGAGACGCAGGTTCTCTCCAGCGATGAGCGATCAATCGCATCCAAGTCCAACAACGCGAGCTATCGACAGGTTGTGTTTGCTCCGGGTTCGAGCAACGCGACACTCGTGGGGCCTACCTATGCCCAAGAGCCTGCGATCTTCGCATGGCGGGATCATGGACTCGGAATCGGGATGCCCGACCCAAGCGTACGCATCATCGAAACCACGATCCCTGACGACGGGGTGCTCTATGTCGGCTCCAAGGCGACGCCCTTCGACAACCAGACCTGGCGCTACGATGTAGCGATCCAGAATCACAACACCCTGCGAGGCGTCCGCTCGATCATGATCCCCATCGGGTTCAATCAGGGCGTGTCGAGTCATGGATTCACCGATGTGGACTACCACGATGATCTCGATGAGTTGATCGATGGCACCGACTGGCAGCTCGGCGTCATCAATGGCGAGGTCGAATGGCACACGATCGAGACCTACGAAACCAACCCCCTGGGCAATGCGATCCGGTGGGGAACGACCTATTCGTTCTCGTATGTGTCGTCGAATGAGCCTGTGGACAAAGTGATGCGGGTCAAGTTCTTCGCTCCGGGGAAGACCGATGGGCCCGATACCATGACTGTGGGGGTCATCGCGCCCCAGAGCGGGCCTTGCCCGGCGGATATGGACAGCGACTCGCTGCTGAACTTCTTTGATATCTCCGCCTTCCTCTCGACTTTCGCCGCGATGAACCTCAACGCCGACTTCACGGGCGATGGAGAGCTCAACTTCTTCGATATCTCGGCATTTCTCGAGGCATTTTCCGCAGGGTGTCCATAGACATCAGGAACCGGTCGATGAGTATGGCGTATAGACCATCGTCTCAAGGCGGGGCGGTGCTGGTGTTGTTGTCGGCATCGCGATGACTCTTCTGTCGGCTGCCAACGATGACCACTTGGATATACATGCCCTTTCTATGGGCTCTGCGCGGACTTTGGGCGCGCAGTTTCTGGAGCATCCCCATCATGAACACAACCCCACCGCTCATTCTCGGACTCATCACGCTCCTCGCTGGCACAACCCACGCCCAGCAGGAGCATCAGCAGGGCGGGCACGACACCAATGCCCCGCTCGAAAAGGTGCACGGGTGCTGGGAAGGCGACGATGGGCAGCTCGAAGGCGGGGTGTTCTTCTTGCCCATCGACCCCGACGCACGCCAGATCATCCAAGCGGTGGAGCTGGCCAATCGGGGCGTGATTGATAACCGGGTCGATATCGTCATCGTCGGCGATGGGTACACCGCTGGCGAGATGGGGCAGTTCCATACCGATGCCGACGGGATCGTCGCTTCGCTTTTCCAATACGAACCCTTTACCAGCTACGAACCCTACTTCCGGATCACCAAGGTCGAGGTTGTCTCGGCAGAATCCGGGGTCGACAATGATCCGAACCAAGGCATCTTCCGCAATACCGCGCTCGATATGGAGTATTGGTGCGCGGGGATCGAGCGGCTGTTGTGCGTCAATGTGTCCAAGGCGTATTCGCACGCTGCAGCAGCGCCCGACATTGACCAGGTGCTTGCAATTGCCAACTCGAACAAGTACGGCGGCGCAGGGTATCCAAGCAATAACCTGGGCACCGCGGCAGGTCAGAACAGCTCGGCTGCCCAGATCGCCATCCACGAGCTTGGACATTCGCTCGGCGATCTGGCGGACGAATACACCTATGGCGGGCCTTTTACCTATACCGGACCTGAGCTGAGCCCGGTGAATGTCTCGATCTTTGACCGCGATGCCCAGCTCGCCGACTCACGCAAATGGTGGCGATGGATGGATGCGTCCATGAGTGGATTCGATGGGCCGATCAGCACTTACCTTGGCGGGAACTACTCGGTCAACGGCGTGTACCGCCCGTCGAACAACTCGATGATGCGAAGCCTGGGACGCCGATTCAATCTCGTCGGGGCCGAGCGCTTGCTGCACCAGATTTACAAAGAAGTGAACCCGATCGACGACGGCACTCCCGACAACGCGATCGTCGAGCCGACCGATACGCTCTGGGTGACGCCGATGCAGCCTTTGAATCATGACCTCCAGGTGCTCTGGTACCTCGATGACCAGATCATCGTCGAGGCGATCCAGCAGACCACGCTCGATCTCTCGACGCTTGGGCTGAGCCCTGGCGAGCACACGGTGCGGGTTGAGGTGGTGGATCCGACGCCTTGGGTTCGCAACGAGCTGCTCCGTGATGTGTTTATGAGTGAGAGCCGGGCGTTTGTGGTGCAGGGGTGTGTCCTCTCGGCCGATTTCACAGGGGATGGAGCATTGAACTTCTTCGATGTCTCCGCCTTCCTCAGCGCCTTTGGTGACGAGCTCCCCAGCGCCGATTTCAACAACGATGGCGTCTGGAACTTCTTCGATGTCTCCGCCTTCCTTGGGGCATTGAGCACCGGCGAGTGCCTCTGATTTGATAAATCTGATTTGGTAAAATAATGGGACCGGAATGCAATATCGCTCCCCGGGTTGGCGTTTGGCTCTGGTCGAGTGGAATGCAACGATTCCACTGTTTTGTACGGAATATATTCGGGGATCATCTCGGCTAATTTGGAGCCTCTTGGTCATCACACCATCGGCGCAGCACGATTCAATCAGTGGATCGAGTTTGGTTCGGATCGGTCATTTGGGGTCGATCTGGTCTCGGAAGCGAATATGATCGGTAGCCAGGAGCGAGTTGCAAACGAGTTGGCAAAGAAAATGTTGGTGGAAAAAGTGGATCGCCCAGCGATCATCGAGCAACACAGAATCGGGAGTGGAGACACATGAAACGCAACAGAATCGTATTGACATTGGCAGGTTTGGCGATGGTTTCGGGGATGACCCCGCTGGCCAGTGCGCAGGCTTTGGATAAGTCTGATCTGGCGCCGCCGGTTCCGTCGATGATGTCGCCGGATCTCAAAGGACAGGGGCGTCTGGTCTTTGCCAGCAAAACCCAGGACACCGGCGAGATGCTCGATACCTCGAATGCTGAACTCTCGTTCTTGTTCCGCAACACCGGAAGCGGGCCTTTGACCATCACGCAAGTCAAGCCCTCATGCGGGTGCACGGTTCCTGAGCTTACCAAGAAGACCTACATGCCCGGCGAGCAGGGTTCGCTCGATGTCGTGTTCGACCCCAAGGGCAAAAAGGGTGCCATCGCCCGGAGCATCACGGTCTTTACGGATTCGGACTACACCCCCAGCGAGTCGATTATCGTCCGCGCATTGGTCAAACCCGTGGTGATTTCGGAGCCGATGGTCTTGCCGTTTGAAGCTTTGGATAAGGGTAAAGGGTTTACCAAGGAGATCAAGGTGTATGGGCGGACTGATGACTTCAAGGTCACTCGCGCCACGGTTGATGATACCGATACCTTCTCGATTGAAGTCGTCGATGGCGGCGAGGTCGAGAAGAACGGCGAGAACCTTCGGCTTCAGATCATCCGCGTCACGGTCAAAAAAGATGCCAAGCCCGACAATCATCGTGCCCAGATCACGGTGCGCACCAATGACGAGCGCAAGCCGATCTACACACTGGCCACCATCGCGCGTGTGATCGGCGATCTCAAGACCAGCCCGGTCCGTGTGACCATGGGGCGATTGGTGGTTGGCGATACCTTTGAACGCGAGATTCACATCCGCTCGAAGTCCGGCAAGCCTTTCGCCATCGAAAATGCGTACGCCAACTCGGTCGCCATCGACGCCACCTATGAGTTCGAGCCAGTCGATCCAGAAGTCCGCAATGACTGGGTGATTCGGATCAAGGGCACCGTGATCGGCGCAGCACCTCGGTTCAATACCCAGCTTCATGTCGTGACCGATGTCGAGAGCGAGGAGCAACTGACCATCCAGATGTACGGGCAGCTTCAAGCTCAGTAAAGACTCCGCACGCGGCAAGCCTTCGGGCGGGTATGATCTGAGGCCACTATGAAATGTATGCAAACCATCACAGGCGTCCTGGCGATTGTCGGGCTCGGATACCTCGCCGGGGTCGGGCATTCGCTCGTGCGCACCAAGCCTGTGATCCTCGGCGCCAGCCCAATGCCTGCGCCCGCCCCCAAGGCCCCCAAGGCTGACAATCCGCAAGCCGATCCCGCGCAAGGACAAAGCACAGATATGGGCATCTCCACCGACCCGGCGTTTGACGCCCGGCTCGATGCGCCAGTGCCCGAAGGAATGCTCACCCTTCGCCAAGCGCATCAGATGTGGATCGACGGGGCGTACTTTGTCGATTCTCGGCACAAATACGAATACGACGCAGGGCGCGTCTCGGGCGCAGCCCATCTGACCGCGGAGACTTTCTTTACCGATGCTGGGCAAGCCGAGATGCAGACCATCCCGCCCGATGCGCAGGTGGTGATCTACTGCCTCGGCGGCGACGAGTGCGAAGCATCCAAAAATACCCTGGCGCTGCTCCAGCAGTACGGGTATACGAACTTGTCAATCATGGGCGTCGGGTATGACGAGTGGGCTGCTGCCGGGCTGCCGACGGATTCTGACCAGACAACGGAAGAGGGTTCGCCATGAGTGCACTGCGATGGGCCGAATCTGTTTTGCTTCAGCTGCCGATGCGTATTGGGCTCGGCGGGCTGTTTGCTTATGCTGCGTTCATGAAGATCGGCAATGTGCAGGCCTTTGCTTTTTCGATCAAGGGATTCAAGATTGTCGATGCCGACAAACACGGGCATTTGATTATCAGCGCTGCCTACACGATGCCTTGGGTCGAGATGATCGCCGGGGTGCTGCTCGTGCTGGGGATTTGGACCCGGGCTGCGGCCCTGACGATCGGGTTGATGTTGATTTTCTTCATCGCGGCACTGCTCCATGTGATTTTCTCGCCTGAGGTCGATGCGGACTGCTCGTGCTTTGGCGATATGAACCTCGTGTGCAGCTCGACGGTCGGGTGGTGCCAGGTGATCCGCGATATCGTGATGCTTGTCCCGGTGGTGTACCTGCTTTGGCGAGGCGGCGGAATTCTCGCCTTCGACACCCTCTTTGAGCACAAATGCGCCCCCGAAACCGCTGCACAAGGCTCAAAAAACGCCCAAGCCCTCGACGACGATGGAATCCGAGGCTAAACTCACCCTCGCAAGAAAGTTAGACAATCAAGTCACAACGACTGATCCGTCGCTTGCGGGTTCTGGTGGTGTTCACCGGGATCGACAAGCCACGAAGTCCAAGACGGAGATCAACCATGGGCAGAATGAATACATCACGAGGCAACGACCGCGATCGCGATCGCGAGAGCTTCTCGGGCGGCGACCGCTTTATGAGTGGGCCAACCAAAGCGACTAAAGAGAGTGGCAAGGGCATTGAATACTGTGATTATAAGGATCACGAATCCTTACGCCGCATGATGACCCCCAACGGCAAAATTTACGGGCGCAAGCGCCTGGGCACCAACGCTCGTCAGCAACGCATGGTCGCACAGGCCATCAAGCGGGCACGGTTCATGGGGCTCCTCCCCTTCACCAGCGCGACCCTCTGAGACCGCATTCGTTTCTCAATACACGATCAGACCCAGGCTTTCCGGGTCTGTTTTTTTACATCAACTCGACTCCCCCGGGTTTGCGGGGGAAGTGGCCGCGTCTTCGCGGACGGAGGGGTGTCCTTCTTGAAGAGGGCAATGGGAAATGGGAAAAAAGGAAAGACTCCCCTCCGCCTTACTTCGCCGGCCACAACCACCCTCTGGGTGCGCCCCCGGAAGCCCGGGGGAGGCGAAAAGAGGGCACTCTTGTTTGAGAAAACGAGCTGCCTGATACCGCCTAGTATCCGTTCATGCCTGTGTATGAACGAGATTATGGATCGGTCGCCACGGCGCTGGCGGGGGTGTCGGGGAATCGGCGACGACGCATGCGCGAAGTCTGCGATGTGCTCTGGCGATTCTTCAAAGACCATGGCGTTTCGTGGGTCGGGTTCTACGAAAAAGACCCCGACGCTGACCAGATGATCTTGGGCCCATCACGCGACACCCCGGCCTGCTCGCCAATCGAGCTCCGCGGAGCGTGTGGGATGAGTTGGAGCAAGAAACGCCCGATCATTGTCAATGATGTCCATAATCTGGGCGAAAACTACATCATCTGCGATCCACGCGATCGCTCCGAGGTTGTGATCCCACTCTTCAACGACGACGGGTCATGCTTTGGCGTGCTCGATCTTGACTCCCACGATCGCAATGCATTCTTTGAACATGATGTGATCGAGCTGCGCCGATTGATGGAATCGACCGCGATCTCTTGGCCTGCGCCGCATTTGCCAGCGTTGATTTATTAAAGAATGAGGGCAGCGGGCATCAAGACCCGCTTAGCCTGATTTTTTACGGAAAATGCGCAAACAATGAGCATTTGGAGACATTAGTGTCACACTATCTGGGTATAATGCGAGATGTATCGCCTGTGGCAGGCGTTCGCAGGAGGTAATACAGTGTTATCCGAAGAGCAGGCCCGATCAATACACGAACAATCCGCTGTCGTTTTCCAGCCTCGCACACCGATTGGCAATCGAAACTTCTTTGCCGGTCGATGGGATCAGTTGACTGAAATCAATGATGCGGTCTCTCACGCTGGACTACATGTCGTTATCTATGGAGAACGAGGCGTAGGCAAGACATCCATTGCAAATATCATTCGACCTCTGGTACACATGTTTGACGATGAGAAAGCGACAGAGCCCCAAACACATGAGCGGCTAGTTGTGAAAGTCAACTCGAATGTGGATGATTCATTTTCTAAGATATGGACAAAAGCATTTGAGGAAGTCCATTTGAACAACAAAAAAGAGTCAATTGGCTTTCTCCCAGATAACAAATCGTTTTCAGAAACGCTTGCGAGTAGGGTGCAAGCGTCGGGAAGCCTGACTATTGAGGATGTCCGAAAAATTCTTACTCAACTCCCAGGCTCTGTTTTTGTGTTCGACGAGTTTGACAGATTGGGCAATGAGCATGTGAAAAAATTTACTGATTTGATAAAATCATTATCTGATTATGCCGTAGCAACTACAATAGTCCTCGTGGGAGTTGCAGAGACCGTGGACCAATTGGTATCTGATCATCAGTCTGTCGAACGAGCGATGATACAAGTCCCGATGCCTCGAATGACAACTGATGAACTTGCTGAAATCCTGCTCAAGGCAGAGAGGATTCTGAATGTCAAATTCAACAATGATGCGAGCAAACGCATCGTAAAAATGTCGCAAGGACTTCCTCACTATACACACCTTGTCGGACAGAACGCTGTGCGAAAGGCGGTGGCAGACCTTACTGATGAGATTGGGGTTGCCCATGTAAATGACGGACTGCTTCAGGCAATGAAATCAGCTACGCAGAGTGTCAAGTCCAGCTATGAGATTGCTACTCACAGTTCGCATCCTGATGCTCTTTACCCTGTTGTTTTACTAGCATGCGCTATTGCTGCGTATGAACAAGTTGACAACTATGGTTTTTTCCAGGCCGCAAGTGTCGCGGCCCCACTGCAACAAATACTAGTAAAACCAGTGCAAATTTCAACTTTCAACAAACATTTGTCGGAGTTTTGCGATGCAGACTCAAGAGGGCATATATTAGAAAGACGGGGCAAGCCTCGCTCGTATCGCTACCGATTCAAAAACCCTTTGCTTCCGCCGTATGTGATCATTAAGGGAATTTCGAATAAGGTTATTTCTGCAAAAATGATCGAGTAAGCTGGTCAAGTACACTCCCTTGGACTTGTCGCCCCATCTTTGCCCCCTTCAAAAACCACCCCACGCCCAAAGCACATCTACCCGGCTTCCGCCGGAGGCCCAAGAATGATTCAAAACGGGATCGGGGCGGTGAAGGTGAGTTGTTTGCCGGTGATCGGATGATAGATCGTCAGCATCGAGGCGTGGAGCATCAGGCGGGGGGAAGGGATGGCTGAGTCTTTGCGATAGAGCTCGTCGCCAACGATGGGCAGGCCAAGCCCGGGGGTTTCTGTTGGGTCGAGGGTACCCATCTCCCCCACGGTCGTCACATGAGGATGGGCTGCGTGGACGCGGAGTTGATGCGTGCGCCCGGTGTGGGGGATGAGTTCGACGCGGGTGACATCGCAGCCATCGAGGATTTCGCGGGCGAGGACTTTGTAGTGTGTCACCGAAGGCTTGCCTTGGACATAATCGACGAGCATCAGCGGGCGGACATCCATGTCTTTGCGCATCGGGCAATTGATCGTGCCCTCGTCGGATTCGAGATGCCCATCGAGCAGGGCGATGTAGCGCTTGTGGGTCTTGCGCTGCTCGAACTGGATCGAGAGGTTGCGGTGGGTCTTGGCGTCGAGGGCAAGGATCATGATGCCTGAGGTTGAGAGATCGAGCCGATGGCAGGTCATCGGACCCGTGGCGTCGGGGAACATCGCCTGGACTCGGCTGCGTAGACAATCTTGCTTTTCGGGTGCGATCCCGGGAACCGACAACAACCCGGCGGGTTTGTCGACCACCACGAAGTACTGATCCTGGTGGAGGATCGGCGGATCACCCAGAGGCGGGTGATAGGAAAAATGCGGGACTGGGCCCAGATTCACACGACGGATGGCTCCAGAATCGGGTTGTTGAGACCTAGTATCAGTCATACAAGATGAGTGTATCCGTCTCAGGAGGAAGTCGATGAAATCCGCAGCAATTGTGTCTCTGATGTGTGCTACCGGGGTGATGACCAGCGTGGGGTTGGGCTCAAATCCCAATCCCAACCCAGCATGGGACGATCAATGGCCAACCCTCGAAGCGCCGTTTCTGACCGACCATGTGCAGCTGACCTCGGAGACCAAATACATCAAAGCAGGCGAGAACTATTTTTCGCCCGACGGGCGACTGCTGATCTTCCAAGCGATCGAGCTCCCGCCAGAGGGGGAAAAGGCGGGGATCCATTACGGGATGTATGTCGCGCCCGTCGAGCGAGACGAGGCGGGCAACATCATCGGGCTCGGACAGGCGGGGCAGGTCTCGCCCGGCAATGGGTCGGCCAATACCTGCGGGTGGTTTCATCCCACCGAGCCGATGAGGATTCTCTTTGGAACAACCTCCACCGCCCCCGCCGATGAGAATGTCGCTGGGTTCCAACGCAAATCCTCGAAATACTCCTGGCAGTTCCCCGTCGAGATGGACATTGTGGAAGGGACACTCAAAATGGGGTATGTGCTCTCCGATGAGGCCCAGGCGCGGGCAAAGCAGCTCCTCGAAGAGGATAAAACAGCAACCCCCGACATCTCGATCGAGGACATTGTCTCGGTGCCGATACTCAATGAATCCAAGCCGATCTGGGAGCGCAGCGGATACGACGCGGAGGGATCATGGTCTGCTGATGGGCGCTATATTCTCTATACGCGTCTCGAGCCGGGCAGCAACAATGGTGATATCTGGATTTATGACTCGGTCGACGGATCGCATCTCCCGTTGATTACCGCCGATGGATACGACGGCGGGCCTTTCTTCTCGCCCGATGGGAAATCTATTTGTTATCGTTCGGATCGGCGGGGCGATAATCAGCTTCAGGTCTTTGTTGCCTACCTTGCCTTTGACGAAGCTGGCGATGATCCAGGCAAGGTCATCGGGATCGAGGAAGAGCTCCAGCTCACCGACAACGAGCATGTCAACTGGGCGCCGTTCTTCACGCCCGATGGCAAGTACCTCTTCTACGCCAGCAGCGAGATCAGCCACGCCAACTACGAGGTCTACGCCATCGACGCCAGCGGCGAATACGAGATCGACCAGACCCCACGCCTGCGCATCACCTACGCCCGCGGGTTCGATGGGCTGCCTGCATTTTCGCCCGACGGCCAGTGGATGATCTGGACCGCCCAGCGCGGCGCATTCCGTGAGGGCGAGGATCGCCCGAGCAGCCAGGTCTGGGGCGCCAAGATCGACCTCGACGCGGTGGACAAAGCATACAAAGCGCTGCTCAAAGAAATGATTGGCGAAGATGAAGGCGATGGATTCGGAAACTCCATGCCCGGAGGCTGACGCTGGGCATGAGCTGGACATGAGCTGGGCACTTTGGGCACTTGGAGATCGCGGCGATGATCGAGCCTGAGGACTATGGACTCTCCGAGGTGCAGACCTTTGCGCACATCGGTGATCCTACGCCCGCGCCCGATCACTCCGTGTTCTGGAAACACTGGTACGCCAGGCTTGTCGATGAGTCGCCGATACTGCGTGTGCGATCGGTGCCCGATGATTCTGACCCGACCGCGACCCATGAGTTTGTCTCAGCCGATGGCGTGCGGATCGGGTGCGCTCTGGTGCTCCCGAGCGATCATCGCCCAGCGAAGGCATCGCTGGTGAGCGTGCATGGATACACACATACCGGCTCCCTCCAGGACTCGACCCGGCGCTGGCAGCGCATCGCCGACACGGGCGTCGCGGTGCTGATCCTTCGGCTGCGCGGCTACCCGGGTTCACAGATCGGGATCGGAGAGATGATCTCGCCCGATGCCCACGGCGCTGGGTGGATCGGACGCGGTTTTGCAGCCCAAAAGCACGAGGATTGGATCTTGCCCGGCGCGGTCGCTGATGTGTGCAACGCCTGCCGGGTGATGCGCAATGCCATGCTCGAACGCGATACCGATGCGAAGATCGCGATTGATCCCGCGATTGACCATCCCGGTGTGTTCCTGATGGGGGCATCGCTGGGCGGGGGATTGGCAACCATCGCAGCGGCCCAGCTCATCGGAAAACTCTCGGGCGAGTCGATTGTGGATCGGCTTGCGATCGCGCTGCCTTCGCTTGGAGCATGGAAGTGGCGATTGACGCATCGGCATTCGGGTACCATGACGGATATCGAGCGAATCCTGAGTCAGCACCCGAATCGGCGTGCTGCGTTGATTGATCGGCTTGGCCTGTGCGATGCGGTGGTGCATGGGCGCAGGGTGCGTGTGCCGACCCTTGGGATGCTCGCGCGAAGAGATGAAATCTCGCCCGCGCCCGCAGCTGCAGCCGTCTTCAACGCCATCGACGCTGATCCGGGGCGCAAGTGGCGATTCGTGGTGCCCTATGGTCACTTCGAAGGCTCGATCGCCAATGCGCGTCGCCATGCGCTCTTCGAGCGGGCGATGGTCGATTTCTTTGATCCGATGCAGACCCCGATCGAGTCGATGGCCCGGTGGGAACCGATCCTCCATGATGGGCAGATCGACCCCGACGGGCAAATGCCTACGCTTGCAACTGATGAACAACCAGCTGAGGGAACACCATGACGCACATGATCCGAACGATTGAGACATTGATGACGGGGTTGATTGATTACGCCGGGTTGTTCCCGCCGAGCAAGCTGCCGATGGAGACCGCGGTCGAGAACTACGCCAGGTATCTCCGAGGCGAGCACGAGCGGTTCCTCTCGCGATTCATCTGCACCGCAACGAGACTCGAAGAGCTCAGCAAGCATGGTGCGGTAATGATGCCGGGGACTTATGCGACCAGCGGGTATCGTGAGAACGCTGATATGCAAGACCCGTGGCAAATCTCGGCGGTGATCGTTGGCGATCTCGAAGAGAACCTCGACGCGATTTATAAGTTCAACGAGCATCACGACAAGGAAGAGCATGGGTTGGCGATGGTCGATGTCATCGAGATGCGGATCGACTCGCCGGCTGCGGTTGATGAAGCGATGGATATCCTGCCTGCGATGATCGCCCCGGCTTTCGAGCTGCCCAAAGAGGCGGTGATCGGTGGTGATCCGCGTGGGTTCATCGCGGCGATCGCGGGGAATCAGGCAGCTGCCAAGGTTCGGTGCGGCGGGGTGACGCCCGATCTGATTCCATCCACCGATGACATCGCCCGGTTTCTACACGCATGCAACGCCGCCGATGTGCCGTTCAAAGCGACAGCCGGGCTGCACCATCCGATTCGTGCCCAGCACAAGCTGACCTACGAGCCCGATGCGCCGATTGCGACGATGCACGGGTTTGTCAATGTGTTCCTCGCGGGGGGCTTTGTCCGCTCGATCAAAGGCTTCAATCTTGACACCACCATCGCGGTGCTTGAGGAGACGGATCCCAAAGCGTTTGCTTTTACCGATGATTTGGTGAGCTGGCGTGATGTGTCGCTTCCGGTCGCTGCCTTTGCGCAGGTGCGTGAGGGGTTTGCGACGAGCTATGGGAGCTGCTCGTTTGATGAGCCGCGTGATGACCTCAAGGGGTTGGGATTGTTGTGATAAGCGTGCGGTGTATCTGGGGTTGTTTTGTGTGCTGCCGGGACTAGTCGTGTCTGCCGGCTCGTCTTGGTGGCCCGATGAGAGGATTCTTATCCTCCTTCTGGATCGGTCACAGACACCCAAAGCCGAAGGAACCGAAGATGGCTCCGACGACGGGGGCCCCTGCAAAGAAGAACCCTGAGCCGTCAAACACCGCCTAGGGACAGCGAGTCGGGGTACCCGGCATTTTTTACCACGCCATCGGACTGCGTGGGGCGATTTTTCTGCTGATGACTTCAAACGAGCCATTGATCGAACTCGACTGGTGTGTTTGCACTCAGCACTGAGCATGGCTCGCAGTGGTAAGCCCCCCCCCAATATACCGGCCGCTGAGCTTGCCCATGTATTCATTGCCTCACCTTCCGTTTTATGGAACACATTGTCGCGGATGTGAGCTCATATGAAAGCGGAATCGAATAAAGTTTGATTCTGAGATTTAGGCTACTCGTTACCTAGGTGTGTGAGAAAGAGCTTGTGGATCCTGCGCATCTGGTCGAGCCAGGAGGAAGGTTCTTGGTAGCTGTGGGGTTCGATGGGGTGTAAGGCCAGTTCCCAGCTTTGTTTTTCGAGTTCGATCAGGCGTTGGCTCAGGCGGATGATGTCTTGGGCGACGACATTGTTGTCCTGGAGCCCGTGGAGCATGAGAAGGTGGCCTTGTAGGCCCTCGGCGTGGTTGATGGGGGAGCTGATGTCGTAGGCTTGGGGGTCGAGGTCGGGGGTGTTGAGGATGTTGGCGGTGTAGCCTTGGTTGTAGTGACGCCAGTCGGTAACGGAGCGCAGGGCAGCACCGGCTTTGTAGGTTTGGGGTTCGAGGAACATGGCCATGAGGGTCATGAAGCCGCCGTAGGACCCGCCGTAGATTCCAACGCGGTCTGGGTCGGCGTTGTAGTGGGTGACGGCGTAGTCGATGGTGTCCTTGAAATCTTCGAGTTCTTTGTAGCCCATTTGTCGGTAGATGGCGGTGCGCCAATCTCGGCCATATCCTGCGCTGGCGCGGAAATCTGGAGCGACGACGATGAAGCCTTCGTTGGTGAGGATGGTGTGGAACATGTGTTCGCGTTTGTAGTAGGACCACTGGTAGTTGGCGTGCTGGAGGTAGCCTGCGCCGTGGACGAAGAGGACGAGTGGGCGTGGGCCGGGGTATTTTTTGGCGTCGGGGAGGTAGAGGCGGGTGTAGATGGGTTGCTCGGTGTGGGTTGAGGGGATGGGGATGATTTGTGGGGTTTGGAAGTCCATGTCGACGAAAGCGTCGGTGGTGGTGAAGGTGAGTTGGGTGGGGGTCGAGCCGGGTTCGAGGTTGATGAGGTAGAGTTCGGGGGGTTGGTTGAGGTTGGAGTAGGTGAGTATGGCTTGGGATTGGTCGGGGGAGAGTTGGTAGGACTCGACGGTGCCGAGCATTTGGGTGATGGGGGTGAGGATGTTTGTTTTGAGGTTGAGTTGTTCGAGTTCTTCGATGCCGGGGTGAGTGCGGTTGGTGCGCATGAATGCAGCTGTGCCATCGTGCGTGAAACGAACATCCCGGACTTCAAAGTTGCCTGCGGTGTGTTGGGTGATGGTGCCATCGGCGTCGTGGGTGTAGAGGTGGGCGTAGCCGGTCTCTTCGGAGAGGTACCAGAGGGTGCTTGAGTTGGGGAGGAACCCGAAGGCGTTGAAGTCCCAGTTAATCCAGGCTTGGTCGTGGAGGTGGTGGGCGGGGATGAGGGTTGGCTCGTCGGCTTCGCTGAGATTGGCGGTATCGATGATGGCGATCCAGCGGTCTTTGTTATCGTGGGAGCGGAGCATGACCGCAGCGGTCTGCCCTGAGTCGGACCAGCGAACACCCATGAAGGAGACGGGGCGGGGGGATTGTTGGGGTTCTTCTGCTGACTCTTGAGCATCGGAATCCGCTTGGGTTTCTTTGAGCCAGGCGAGGGGGTCTGTTTTGATCGTGGGGAGATTATCCATTGACAGATCAATGATGCGTTCATTTTTGAGATCGAGCAGGGCGAGTTCGATGGGGGTTTGGGTTTGGTAGCCGACCTTTGGGCGGACGGGTTGGGTGGAGACATAGCCATCGGCGGTGACATAGTTGGGCATGAGGTCGCGCTTGTCGTTGGGGCGGGCTTTGGGGGCGGTGACGACGAGGAGGTGGTTGGCTGATGGGCTCAGGTAGGTGCCCATTGCGCGTTTGTCTTTGCCCATGTAGAACGGGCCTGTGACTGCGGTTGGGTTGGTGTCGCGCCAGGCTTTGGTGTCGGCTTGGCGGATTTCTTTGCGTTGATCTTGGAGGTTGACGAACTCGAAGAGGTCTCGTTGTTGCTGTTCGAGGGGGGAGAGGTTTGGGTTGTCTTGTTCTTCTTTGGGGGCGTCGGCGAACTTGATGTCGGCTGCCTGAATCTCCCAGGTATTGTCGAGTGAACGGATGAACCAGGTACTGTCGCGTTTAAAGGCGTAGCGGGTGATGCCTGATTCGGTTGGAGCCAGGAAGAAAGGGTTTGACTCGTAGGCAGCGGTGCGGGTGAGCTGGGTGATGGAATCGGACTCGCCCGTTTCAAACCTGGCATCATAAAGAAAGAGATCGCCAGCGTTGGTGAGCAGGCGACGGGTGTGGTCCTGGTTCCAGTCGCCCGAAGCGACAAAGAAGGGGCCCGGGTTTTCCGGGGTGATTTTGGAAGGTTGGGCGTCAGGGTTGGCGAGAAAAATCAGGTACTCATCCGAGAAATCGCGCCCGGCAAGCCCCTCGCGGCGGGTGGAGAACTTGATGGCGGACCCATCGACAAGCCAGCGGGGATACTCGGGTGAACGGGCGATCCAATCGGGCTCGGCGGTGATCTGTTTGAGGGTCGGTGCTGTTTGGGCCCGATCGCCATCGAGGGCTGCGGGCGCAGGAAGGGCGAGCATGACAAGGACGGATACGAGAACGGATGTGAGGACGAGGGCGGTGAGGTGGGGTTTCATGGAGAAACTATACCCGAAGGAAAAATCTTGAGGTCCGGTTGTTATCCATTCTGGAACTTTTCCCCATTGCACCGATAGGCTTGGTTATGCCCAATGAATCGTTGATTTCGTCCACTTCGGGTGGTGTGCTGCCGACTGCTTTGCGTCCTGATCCAATTGTTGACTTTATCGCCCACCGGATCAGTGAACCGGCACGGTTTCCGATTCGGGAGGGGCTTATCCAGTTGAATAACGGGTCGTATGGGCTCACGCCTGAGGCTGTCAGCAAGGCACAACGAGAAATGCAACGAAGACTCGAAGCCGACCCGGTTCGGTTCTTCAAATCGGATCTGGAGTTCTATTGCGACGATACCCGCGAGGCGTTGGCGAGGTTTGTGCGTGTGCGGGGTGAGGATCTGGCGTTGGTGTCCAATGGAACCTTTGCGGTAGCGACGGTGTTGAACAATCTGGATTTGTCGCCCGGCGATGAGATTCTGGTGACGGATCATGAATATGCAGCGACGATGAATGAGCTGAGCAAGGTCTGCCGGGCGACGGGGGCCGTCGTGACGATCGCCAAGATTCCATTCCCGGATGTTTCACCCCAAGCAGCGATCGAATCGGTGGTCTCGGCGATGACGGATCGGACAAAGCTGGTGATGGTTTCGCATATCGCGAGTGCGAGCGCGTTGGTGCTGCCGGTGAAGGAGATTGTGGCTGTTGCGAATGAGCGGGGGATCGAGAGTTTCCTCGATGGGGCGCACACGCCGGGGCAGATTGAGCTTGATCTTGGTGATCTTGATCCGACTTATTATGCAGCGAGCTGTCATAAATGGCTCGCAACGCCCAAGGGGACTGGGTTTTTGTATACTTCGCCCGCGAAACAAGCGGGGTTCAAGCCGATGGTTTTGTCGTGCCGGGAGCATGAGCATCGCGATGACCGCAAGGCGTATTTGTGCGACTTTGATTATGTCGGCACCAATGACTACACGGGGAATCTGGTGGTGCCGGTGGCGATTGAGCACATGGGAGCGCAGCTGCCGGGCGGGTGGGATGAGCTTCGGCAGCGGAACCATGATCTGGTGGTGTATGGCGCGAAGTTGATTTGTGAAGCGATCGGGATCGAGCAGGTGGTGCCTGAGTCGATGATTGGGAGTATGGTGGGGATTCCGCTGCCCGGGGTGTGTGAGCCTGGGTCATTGATGGGCGAGGGGTTGTGGGATCGGCTGTATTTGAAGCACGGGATTCAGGTGCCGGTATGGGATATCCCCGGGGTCCATGGGCGGGTGATGCGGGTGAGTGGGCAGCTGTTCAATACGGTTGAAGACTTTGAAACGCTGGCGAGTGCTTTGGTCCAGGAACTTTGAACGCCGAGTCCATCGCCTTTTTCGTTGCCTTTTTCGTTGCCTTTTTTCACCCAAGACGCCCGGGATTGCCGGGTCTATCCTTTGGCTCACCCAAGTACCAAGGAATCAGCCCATGCCATACGCGATTGACGAAACCCATGATCCGAATCTCAAGTCCTGGGTGGAGAGTGCGAACGATCCGAAGAGTGATTTCCCGATTCAGAATCTGCC
>WFPK01000109.1 GCA_015487555.1 Phycisphaerales bacterium | reverse complement strand
CGGCAAATCAAGGGGGGGGGCGTGAAGTTGGCATTTTGAAGACACTACTGCGCCCTTCGGGCGAGTAGTGGCACCCGGGAGAAGAAGACCCCCTCCGTCACGCTGGGCGTGCCGCCTGCTCCGGAGGCCTGGGGGATTGTAAGAGCAGCAAAGCGGGAGAGCAGCAGAGCGGCAAATCAAGGGGGGGGGCGTGAAGTTGGCATTTTGAAGACACTACTGCGCCCTTCGGGCGAGTAGTGGCACCCGGGAGAAGAAGACCCTCTTCGTCACGCTGGGCGTGCCGCCTGCTCCGGAGGCCTGGGGGAGGGGAGTAGAGGGTTAGAGCAATCCGAGCGAGTCGGTCATTTGGGGGCCTTGGCGGTTGCTTGTGGCCGATGGGTCGAGCATGGTGTCGAGATCGGCGGGGAGGATGATTTTGAAGGATGCGCCGACGCCAGGGGTGGATTCTAAGCGGATTCGGCCTTTGTGTTCGTAGACGATGCGTTTGGTGACGGCGAGCCCGAGCCCGGTGCCTTTGAGGCCTTTGGTGGTGTTGAAGGGCTCGAATATCCAGGCGAGTTTGTTTTCTTCGACGCCTGGGCCGTTGTCGATGACGGTGATGGTGGCTGCGGGTCGGAGCATGGCGCCGGGGGTGTTTGGATCGGGTCGTGATTCGTTGAAGGTGACGCGGATGGTGACGACGCCGGTGTTGGGTTCGACGGCTTCGATGGCATTGGTCAGCAGGTTCATGAGGGCTTGGTGGAGCAGGTTGGGATCGACCATGATCGGGGGCATCTCTGGATCGGCATCGACGATCAGGGCGATGCCTTTTTCTTGGCATTGTTTTTCGAGCAGCTGGGCGCAGTCGTCGGCGATTTTGTTGAGGCGGGTGAGTTCGAGTTCGAGTTGGAGTTTCCGTCCGAAGGCGAGCATGTTGATGGTGAGCGATGCGATGCGGTCGAGGTTTCGGCGGAGGATTCCCCAGCCGTTCTTTGTGATGGCGAGGTCGTTTTTGTGGAGTCCGATTTCGACGACATCGGCGCCGCCTCGGAGTCCTTGGAGGATATTTTTGATCGAGTGCGAGAGCGAGGCGACGGTCTCGCCGATGGCGGCCATGCGTTCGGAGTTGACGCGTTTGAGGTGTTCGTCAGCGTTGGCCAGCGCGAGTCCTGTGTGCTGCCCGACGGCGTTGAGCAGTGCGAGTTGCTCGCGATTGAAGGCGTGGTTCTGGGTGGAGGAGTCGATGTAGATGGCGCCGAAGAAGTGTTCGCCGAAGACAATCGGGGAGCAGATGGCGGATCGGATCTGGTATTTCTGGACCGAATCGCCGGCGGCGAATCGTGGGTCGGTCATGGCGTTGGTGGAGAGGACGCCCTCGCCGATCATGGCAGCCGAGAGGATGGTGCGTGAGACATGGATGGTTTGTTCTTCATCGGGTTTGGGTGCATTGGCGTATCGGATGACGCCTGGGACCATCTGGTCTTCGTCGGTGGCGCCTCGGATCATGATGACGCCTCGTTCGGGTTTGAACTCGTTGAAGACGAGGTCCATGACGGCTTCGAGGAGCTCGCGGTTGTTCATGATCCGGGCGGTGATGGCGGTGAGGGTGTAGATGACGCGGAGGTGGTCGATGGCGGCGTGCTCGGCGTCGAGGCTGTGGGCGGATTCGGCACCGATGTAGGAATCGCTCGGCGAGATGATGCGGGCTTCGACTTCGGTTTCGAGATCGAAGTCGTCGGCGATGAGGACGGATGGTTTTCTTCTTGGTTGGCCTGGGTTGCCGAATCGGAGTACGGTGGCCCCGACGCGGATCTCGTCACCTTCTTCGAGTCGGATGCGGTCTTTGATGGCGACGCCGTTGACGATGGTGCCGTTTTGTGATTTGAGGTCTGAGAGGTACCAGGTGTCGCCGTCGGGTGTGAGTTCGGAGTGTCTGCGTGAGACGGTGTTGTCGGTGATGGGGAGCGCTTCGGAGGATCTGCCGATGAGTTGAGGCTCGCCGGTGGGGAGGACGAATGATTTGCCTTCGTCTGGGCCTTGGATGACGGTGAGGATGGGCATGGGGGATGATAAGAGCGGCAAAGTGGGAAAGCAGCAGAGCAGTAAATGAAGAGGGGAGGTAATAGGTAATAGGCAATGGGGAAGAGGGGAGAGGGTGGCTATCGTTGGGTATGGCGAAAAAGGCGGCAGCGATATCTCGGGCGCCCAATGCGGGGGATCGCGTTGTGGTTTTGGTGGGCAAGGAGCTGTTTTTGCGGAGCCAGTACACCAGTATGCTCCGCGAGGCGTTGGAAAAGGAGCACGGCGAGATTGAGACTTTTAAGTTCTCGGGCGAGTCGGCCGAGCCTGCGATGGTGCTCGATGAGTGTCGATCGTTTGGGTTGATGGCCAGCCATAAGCTGGTGATTGTCGATGAGGCGGACCAGTTTGTGAAGGCGGACACACGCCCGATGCTCGAGCGCTATGCCCAGGGCCCGAGCGAGCAGGCGACGCTTGTGTTGCGTGGGGCCAAGTGGAACAAAGGCAAGCTCGACGATGTGATTGGGCAGGCAGGATTGATTCTGCGTTGCGATGAGGTTGAGCCCGATGTGGCGATTCGTTGGACGCAGAAGCGGGCGGGCAAGGAATATGAATCGACGATTGATCCGCGCGCAGCTTCGGTGCTTGTTGAGCGATTGGGGGCCGATCTTGGGAAGATTGATTCGGAGCTTGCCAAGTTGGCGACGGCTGCGGGCAAGGGGAATGCAATTACGATCGAGCTCATCGCTGAGCTGGTGGGGATGACGCGTGAGGATGATGTGTGGGCGATCCAGTCGTATTTATTGTGCGGCGATGCATCGAAGACACTCGGGGAGCTTCATGTGATTCTCAATAACTCAGGGCGCGGGGCGCATGTGCCGGTGTCGTTTGCATGCAGTGATCTGGCGCGGAAACTGATGGGGATCGCCCAGGGGATGGAGCAGGGGATCAATCCTCACACGCTGGCCAAGGAGATGAAGCTCTGGGGGCCCAGCCGAGACCCGATTTTGCACGCAGCGCGGCAGATCGGGGCGATGCGGGCACGCAAGCTCTTCGATGAGTGTGTGCAGGCGGATATGGCGCTTAAGAGTTCGGTGGGGACACCGATGCGGGTGTTGGAGGTCTTGGCGCTGTCCTTTGCGAGGCTCAGCCGATAGTTTGGTGTTGGCTGGATGGATTTTGGACGATTTGGGTGTGGTTGGTCGATAGGACAGGGTTGCGATCTGGGCGGGATGCCCGGCGGGTATGAAAAATGAGCAGGAGGCTCGGGGCGTGCAGAGAACACACATGACATTTTCGTTGGATCGTTCGTTGGATCGGGCCAAGGGCGTGGTGTTGATCGCGGGGCTTGTGATTGGGCTGGGGATGTCAGTTGGTGGGTGCAACGGGCCGATCAAGCGCATGCGGGAGATGAAGAATCGGGGGAGCGAGCCGGTCAATACCGGGTTGAGTGTGATTCCCAGCGAGCCCGAGCTCAAGCTTCCCAGGGACGAGGAGTTGATGAGCCGGGATGATGATGACTTTGGTTCTGTGCGCGCTCAGATCGAGGAGTCGGCCCGTCAGCTCAATGTTTATTTTGCGAATCTGGAGATTGACGGGATTGGCGATGGGCAGGTGGTTGCGGTCGAGCCTGTTGAGCCGATGGATGTGATCGGCAATAAACCGAGTGCTCGTGAGCCGATGGAAGTGGTGATCGAAGAGCCTGTCGAGATCAGTCAGGGGGCATCAGATTCATCGTCAACAGCGAGTCGTGGTTCGGATGTGCGGGTTTCGTTGCTTGGTAACAGCGGGTCGGTTTCACGGGGTGGTATTTCGGCGGAGCATTTTGAGTCGGCTTCTGATGCGGATGCTGAGCTTCAAGCGGAGCTGGTGGCGAGCCCGATGGGTGTTGCTGATGGTGTTGCTGAAGTGGAAGTTGTGAGTGTTGATCCGCAGGTGCGCAAGGCGGAGCTGGCGCGTGAGTTGGCATCGATTCTGGCGACACTGGCGAGTACGAGCGATGATCCTGGGTCGGCAGCTTTGGCGCTGGCAAGCGTAGAGATACTCTTGCCCGAGGGGGCGGGGCCGCTTTTCGATCAGGGGGTACTCTCGGATGCGGAGCGGACTTCGCTCGAAGCAGCGCGTTCGTTTTTGCGTTCGTTGTCTTCAGAGGGGGCGATCGCGAGTCCTTCGGAGGTGGCATCGGAGCTCGAAGCGATTCAGGCGCAGCTTGATGCGTGGGCGGGGTTGACGATTCGCAAGGCGGTGTTGTGCACGCGGGTCGATGGGTATGGGTGGTATGAGACTTTTCCGTCGTATCGGTTTGTTGCGGGTCGGGCGCAGCCTGTGATTGTGTATGTGGAGCTCGATCGTTTTGCCCAGCGCGAGGTTATGGGCCCTGATGGTCAGCTTCGGTATCAAACCAAGCTCTCGCAGCGTCTTGAGTTGTATCATATCGCGGACGATCTCAACACCTGGAATCGGCAGGCCGAGACGGTGACGGGCGAGACGCGCAATCGGCTTCGGGATTATTATTTGACCAATCAGGTGACGCTGCCTGCGAGTTTAGGGGTGGGTCGGTATCACTTGAAGGTGGTGATGCGTGACTTCATCGGCGAGCGGGTGGCCGAGGCGATTATCCCGATCGAGATCGTGGCGCGATAGTGGGATTGGCTGGGCAAGGTTTTGGGGTGATGGGGTTTTGGGGTGCAAAATGACAGCAGCCCTGGGACCTACCTCTCTCCACAAAAGAGTCCCAAAGCTGCCATCGTTGAGGGATCAGCGTACAGAAATGGGCGTGTGGATGCAACTGTTTCCGCGGGTGTTTTGTGTGGAATTCGATCAAAAAAGTACACGCTTGAAGCAGTGGGTCTTTGTGGGGTGTGTTTGGCGATGTACAGGGCGGATTGGTGGTAAAATAGGTGGTTTGGCGGGTGTGATTTGTCCACAAAGTGTTGGGTGGAGCGGGGAGCATGTGCCTTGCGTGTCCCGGCTCGGCTGCTTGGCGAGTCTGGAGGGCAGGAACGGGGGCGAGAAGGACGACCTAGAATGAGATGCGATGTGTGCAATGAATGAACAAGAGTCTGGGTCGGTGAATCGGAAGCAGGTTCGGTCTGGAGGGGGGAGCTCGGCGGGCGGTGGATCGGGCGGCGGATCGGCGTATCCGGGTGCGGTGCGCGAGTTGATCGAGCAGTTGGGCAAGTTGCCTGGGATTGGGTCACGATCGGCTGAGCGTTTGGCGTTTCATGTGCTCAAATCGGACATGGATTCGGCGATGGCGCTGGCGAATGCAATCGCATTGGTCAAGCAGACGGTGGGGCATTGCCGGGTGTGTTTCAATCTTTGCGATGGGGAGGTATGTTCGATTTGTAATGATCCCCAGCGGGATCGTGGGCGGGTTTTGGTGGTGGAGCAGCCTAAGGATTTGATTGCGCTTGAGCAGACGGGGATGTATCGCGGTTTGTATCATGTGCTGATGGGGCGATTGTCGCCACTCGATGGGGTTGGGCCCGGGGATCTGACGATTGGCCAGTTGTTTGATCGGATCCAAAGTTCGAGCGAACCATCGCCTCGCGTGGGGATCGTCGAGGTGGTGCTTGGGCTCAATCCGACGGTGGAGGGCGACGGGACTGCGCTGTACCTGGCATCGGAGCTTGCCAAGGCGGGGGTTTCGGTGAGTCGGCTTGCGCGTGGGTTGCCCAGCGGCGGGTCGCTCGAATATGCCAATAAAGCGGTGCTGGCCGATGCGATTCTCGGGCGACAAAGCATGGACTAATCCCCAATATCCTCCGATTGAAGGGAGAAATCGGGTGAAGTTGCATTGGTTTTGAGGGTGAAGGACCGATTGATAGAGATAGAAAGGGTTGTGCGTTCTTGGATTTTGAGTGATTGAGTACCTGCTATGCGTTTCCAGACCTCCCAACAGATGAAGCTCGGGCAGCAGATGAAGCTAGCGCCGCGGATGATCCAGTCGATGGAGATTCTGCAGATGCCCTTGTCGGAGCTGTGCGAGCGGATCGAGCAGGAGCTCGAGTCGAACCCGACGATCGAGCTTGCCGAGATTGATCCTTCGCTTCGGGATCGTTCGGAGGAGGGGGCATCGACTGCTGACCAGGAGCTGAGTATTGATCCTGAGAGTGCTTCGGACTTTGCCAGGCTCGACGATTACACCGCAGCGAATCCTGACGCGGCGGAGAATACTTATGCCGATGCGAAGATGACGCGGGACTTTGATGACCTGCCTCGGACGCGGTCTGCTTCGGGCGAGCGTGATGCGAAGATGGATGCGATGGCATCTGCGCCGGCGCGGGCGGCGTCGTTGACGGATCAGCTGTTGGATCAGTGGGCGCTGGTGGATGTGGACGAGCGGATCAAGGTGCTCGGCGAGGTGCTGATCCAGAATCTGGATGAGGATGGGTATCTGCGGGCATCGTTCGAGGAGGTCGCGGATCGGGCGTCTGAGCAGGTCAAGGCTTTGGAACCCAGCGAGGCGGATTGGGAGCTGGCGCTCCAGGCGGTGCAGCTGTTGCTCGAGCCTGCGGGTGTGGGCGCGCGCGATGCGAAGGAATGTTTGTTGATCCAGATCGACGCGCTGGCCGATCGGCTTGGGGAGGATCGCGATGATGAGATTACGGTTTCGCAAGAGGGCGTCGAGATTGCGACGAGGCTGGTCTCGGAGTTCTTTGATGAGTTGATGAAGAACAAGCTGCCCAAGGTGGCAGCCAAGTCCGGGCTTGATCTCGATGAGATCAATATCGGGATCAACCTGCTCAAGCGGTTGAGTTTGTCGCCCGCGCGCAGGCTGGTGACTGATGCGCCCTCGGTGGTGATCCCCGATGGGATTGTGGAATATGACGAGGAGAACGATCGGTACTTCGCGTATCTGAGCGATGGTCGGCTTCCTGATGTGCAGATCAACAAGGAATACGCCAAGATGTCGGCGGACAAAAGTGTGCCCGATGCGGATCGGACTTTTTTGAAGAAGAATCTCTCCAATGCGCAGTGGCTGATCGATGCAGTTGGGCAACGAAGGCACACGCTGCTTCGGGTGATCAACGCGGTGGTCGATGAGCAGCGGGACTACTTTGATTATGGGCCTGAAGCTTTGAAACCCTTGCCGATGAAGACGATCGCGGATCGGCTTGGGATTCATGTGGCGACGGTGTCGCGTGCGGTGAGCGAGAAGTACATCATGACGCCCAGAGGCGTGGTGGCGCTGCGTGGGTTCTTCTCGGGCGGGCTGGCGACGGATTCGGGCGAGGATGTGAGCTCAAACTCGGTGAAGGCGACGATCGAGGAGTTGATCGAAGGCGAGGATAAGGGTAAGCCTTTGTCAGACGAGAAGATTGTGCAGGCGCTCAAAGAGCGGGGGATCGAGATCGCGAGGCGTACGGTGGCGAAGTATCGGGATCAGTTGGGGCTGCCGACGGCACGGATGCGCAAGCAGTTTTGAGATTGATTTGAGCGGATTTCCCCGAGTGTCTTTGTGGGTGATAGAACGCGTAGATTGGAAAAGGGGATGTTGATGCCGAATCAGGTGTGGAAGTTGATGAGGCAATCGAGGGTTGTTATCCCGGGGTTCTCTCACAAGGTCATCGCAAACCGTCTTCGGTTTGTCCTTGCCGGGATGAAGCACCGCAGATGGATTGAGCAACTCATCAACGCTCCAGCCGGATCGGCATGTGGGTTGTTGATAGATGAGCGTCCTGAGATGCTCGGGATATTGCTCTGGCCTTATCAGTGTTCGTCCTGGAATGTGCAAGAGCGCATCGAGCGGGTGGTGAATCATTGCGGGGTGATTGATGAGCTTGGGGAGGCTTTTCGGTTTTCAACCGAGGAGCGTCTGGTTCTTGCGGATTTGAACACTGAGTTTCCCGGGCTTCGGCTTGTGCTTGACCAGCCCCGATGGTTTATGCGCGAAGGGCAGCTGACGATGAATCTCTTTGTCGAGGATTATCGAGCTTTTTCGATGGCGTTTTCGTTTTACCGTGACCCGGAGGGGGTTCTGTGTACGGTGATTGGTGGCGTGCAGGGTCGGAATCGGGATGATGCTTTGGATTTGTATCGCGATCTGACCAAGGCGTTGTATGGGCTAAGGCCAAGGGATTTGTTGCTCGAAGCTATCCGGATATTTTCTCAGATGGTGGGCGGTTCGTGTATATTGGCGATCTCGGATGGGTATCGGCATCATCGCCATCCGTACTTTGGACAGAAGAGTTTTCCGACGGATTATGATGCGATCTGGGCCGATCGTGGTGGAGTGCCTGTGGACGAATATTTTTATGCGTTGCCAGCCGAGAAAGTTCGTCGAGATTTTGAGACGATCAAGCCGAAGAAGAGATCGTTGTATCGAAAGAGATTTGAGTTTCTCGATCGTCTCGAATCCCGTATTGGTGAAGACTTTGGCTCCTGGGAGCCGGTTCGATTCGTCGATCTTTAGAAGTCGATCTTTAGAAAAGGATAGTGCTTGCTGCTGAGTAATCGATCAGAAAAGCTTATTTCCAGTATTCACCAGTACCAGAAGTATCGGTGTGCAAGGGGACCGATTGGGCGATTGCTTTGCAGTGTCGGGAAGCTCAGGTACATGTTCTGGACAATCACGACCGGATCAGATATTCATCGAGACGCTCGGATCGCGTCTAGCGCACGGTTTCCGCACCTTACAGGGATCGTGGTGCACCGTGATGCGGTGGTTGGGGATCGGTGCTTGGTGATGCAGCAGGTTACGCTTGGTCAGACTGGTGATTCTGGTGCGCCCACGGTAGAAGAGGATGCGTATATCGGGGCGGGTGCCAAGGTCATCGGCGAGATTACGATCGGGGCACGGGCACGGATCGGGGCAAATGCGGTTGTGCTCAAGGATGTGCCCGCCGATGCGACAGCTGTTGGTGTCCCGGCACGGATTATTCTGCGCGACCAAGATCGTTTATGAGTGCTCGAGCGATATCGATCATGACCCTGCCAGTTTGCGGACGGTGAAGTCGAAGTTGCGGACCAAGGCGGTCAATACGGCGTAGACGATGGCGAGGTAGATGGCGGCGCTGATGAGGGCGCCGATGGCCAAGGAGATGCGGGCGGTGTTGAGCCCGGTGGGGGAGGAGTTGACGGTTTCGTCTAATCGGGTGACGGGGGAGATCAGGGCATCGAGCAGGCTTGCTGGCGAGAGGGTGGTCAAGGCGGGGCCCACGACGGGCATGTCCGAGCCTGATGCCCAGCCACAGAGTCCCAGGATGCCCGAGGTGATGAAGACGACGGCGACGGTGCCGACGACGGAGGAGAGGGTGCCTTTGGATTTGAGCGACCAGTGGAGCCCGATCATCACGCAGAAGGCGATGAATGGGATCAGGAGGATCGCAGCGAGGAGCCCGGCTTCGGGGAGGACGATGGGGACTTCGACGGTGCCGCCAGCGGGGATTTTGTGGGTGGAGTAGGCGAGTGCTTTGTTGCCCAGGCCGCCGGTGAGGGCGTAGAGCCCGGCGATGCCGACGGTGAAGACGGGGACGGCGATCAGCGGGAGGAGATACGAAACCAACCCGCGGAGTTTGCCCGCGAGGTACATCTTTGGGGTGATGGGGGTGGTGAGGATGAGATCGAGGGTGCCGTCTTCTCGCTCGCCGGCGACGGCGGTGGCTGCCATGTTCACCGCGACGAGGGCGATGAGGAAGACCTCGGTGAAGGCGAGGGATTTGATGATGAACTGGAAGTCGGCAGCGTTGAGCCTGCCGATGTGGTAGAAGACGACCACGCCCAGGGCGATCAGTGCGCCGAGCCCGACGAATGACCAGCGGAGGATGATGCGGACGAAGGTGGCGTTGCGCGAGGCGGCTTCGCGCCAGGCGATGGGGTTGGACCAGACATGGCGTGGGGGGCGGTGTTCGACATTGGCTGCGCCGAGTTTGAACATTCGGCGATACCAGGGGATGCCCGATGAGCCATTGGCGACTTGCTTGAGCCCGCCGGTGCGGACGGTGAGTGTTGATGCACCGACAAGGATTGCGGAGATGACGATCGAGAAGGTGCTCCATGCGGTTGCGGGGGTGGCGAGCATGAATCCTTTGAGCCCGGCGTAGGCCGATGGGTCGGCGGAGGGATAGGCAGTGGGGGAGAGGAGCGATCGGATGGCGAGGAAGGGGTTGAGCGCGGTGAGCCAGGTGACGCCGGTGCCATTGGGTCCCATGCCAAAGCCTCGGGAACTGAGCCAGGCGTCGATGGCGATGGTGGTGGCGATGTAGGTGACGACAGAGACATAGAAGGTGAAGACGGCGCGTTGTCCGACGAGTCTCGAAACGGATAACGAGATGGCGATCGCGCCTACGAGGATGGCGGCGCCTGCGGAGACGATGTAGGAGTTGATGATGGATGAGCCGGGCACGCCGCCGAAGAACTGGGTGAGGGCGAATAAGGGAAGCGAGGCGAAGAGCAGGGCGAGGACGAAGAAGAGCCGTCCGAGCAGATTGCCCAGGACGATCTCGAGTTTGGACATCGGGGTGGTGAGGAGGATGTCCCAGGTCTTGGGATTGGCTTCTTGCGCGATTGCGCCGGCCATGAAGACGGGCGAGAGGATGCAGATGAGCCCGACCTGAAGATAGGCGATCCATGCGAAGCTTGTCGCGCCGGCCGAGGCGAGTTCGCGGTAGGAGACATTGCCGCCCGGGGTGTTGCCGAGCATGGCCCAGAGGAGGACGAGGATCAGGACGGCGAGGTAGGCGCTGCGGACATAGAGATGCTTGTTTCGGCGCGAAGCGTTCTGGACCAATCGCACCGCGATGGGGTTCATGGGTCCGAGTCGGAATAGCCAGCGGAGGAATATGGGCATGGGGAGAGTTTAGCCGGGGAATGATGGTTCATGGAGAGGTATGGTTTGGGGAGGGGTGTAGTTGCATGTATGAAAGAAAAAACCGCTCCCTGACGGTCGCGGCTCGTTTGGTTTGGGATGAAATCGAATCAGATCAGTTCGATTGGGACTCGGCTTCTTCCGCTTTGGAATCGGTGGCTTCGTCGCTTTCTTCAGCGGGTGCTTCGGGTGGGGCGACGAAGGTGGATTCGAAGGAGAGGAACTCGTCTTCGCCCTTTCGGGTGGCTTTGAGGACATTTTTGTCATGGAGATCGCCCGAGAGGAGCATCTCAGAGAGTGGGTCTTCGATGTAGGTGCCGATGGCTCGGCGGAGCGGGCGGGCACCGTAGTCTGGGTTGTAGCCTTTGTCGATCAGGAAGTCCTTGGCGGACTGATCGAGCTCGAAAGCAAAGCCTTGCAAGGTCAGGCGCTCGGCGACCTTGGCGACCTCGAACTCGACGATCGAGATGAGGTCTTCTTTGGTCAAAGGCTTGAACACGATGACATCGTCGAGCCGGTTGATGAACTCGGGACGGAAGAATCGTTCGATTTCTTTCATCAGGACGGATTTGATGGATTCGAACTTATCGTCAGAGGTGTGTTTTCCGAATCCGAACCCGCCGCCGCCTTTGATGAGGTCGGCGCCGATGTTGCTGGTCATGATGATGATGGTGTTTCGGAAATCGACATGGCGTCCGAAGGAGTCGGTGAGTCGCCCTTCTTCCATGATTTGGAGGAGCATGTTGAAGACATCGGGGTGTGCCTTTTCGACTTCGTCGAGCAGGACGACCGAGTATGGTCGGCGACGGATCGCTTCGGTGAGCTGCCCGCCTTCTTCGTACCCGACATACCCGGGAGGCGCGCCGACGAGGCGTGAGACGGTGTGCTTCTCCATGTACTCGGACATGTCGAGGTGGATGAGCGAATCGGCGTTGCCGAACATGAACTCGGCGAGCGCTTTGGAGAGCAGGGTTTTGCCGACACCCGATGGGCCGACGAAGATGAAGCTGCCCATTGGACGCTTTGGATCTTTGAGCCCGGCGCGTGCACGGCGAATTGCCTTGGCGATGGCCTTGATGGCGTCGTTCTGCGAGATCACAGATTTGTGCAGCTCGTCTTCGAGCTTGAGCAGGCGGGCTGCTTCTTCTTTTTCCAGTTTCTGCAGCGGCACACCGGTCATTTTGGAGACGACCTCGCGGATGATTTCTTCATCGACGACACCTGCGGATTCTTGCTGCTTGGCGCGCCACTCGGTCTGGATTTCTTCTTTCTTCTTGCGCATCTGCTCGGCCTGGTCGCGCAGCTCGGCAGCCTTTTCGTAGTCGGCACCCTTGACGGCTTCGTCCTTGGCAACCGAGAGACGCTCGATGTCGGCTTCGATGTCGGCGAGGTTTGGGGGCTTGCGCATGGATTTGATCCGCACGCGAGCGCCGGCTTCGTCGAGGACATCGATGGACTTGTCTGGCTGGACGCGTCCGGTGATGTAGCGATCGGAGAGCTCGACGGCTGCGACAAGGGCATCGTCGGTGATGCTCACGCGGTGATGCTCTTCGTACTTGTCGCGGATACCTTTGAGAATCTCGATGGATTCGGCGGCGCTGGGTGGATCGACGGGGATGGATTGGAATCGGCGGGCAAGGGCAGCATCTTTTTCGATATACTTGCGGTACTCGTCGAAGGTGGTGGCGCCGATGCACTGGATTTCGCCTCGGGCCATCGCGGGCTTGAGGACATTGGACGCGTCGATCGCGCCTTCGGCGCCCCCTGCGCCAACCAGGGTGTGGAGCTCGTCGATGAAGAGGATGACATTGCCCGCCCGGCGGACCTCGTTCATCACCGCTTTGATGCGCTCTTCGAACTGCCCGCGATATTTGGTGCCCGCGACCATCATCGCCAGGTCGAGGACAACCACGCGCTTGTCGTGGAGAATGTCGGGGACTTCCTGTGAGACGATGCGCTGGGCGAGCCCTTCGATGATGGCGGTCTTGCCCACGCCTGCTTCGCCGAGCAGGACGGGGTTGTTCTTGGTGCGTCGGCAGAGAATCTGGGTCAGGCGTTCGATCTCGTGGGATCGTCCGATGACGGGATCGAGCTGCCCGTCGATGGCCAGTTGGGTCAGATCGCGCCCGAAGGAATCGAGTGCGGGGGTTTTGGACTTGCCCTTGGGCTTGGACGATGAGCCCGATTCGGAGTGTCCGCCGGCGGCCATTTCCGAGTCGGCTTCGGCGCCAGCGCCGAGCAGGTTGAGGACTTCTTCGCGGACATCTTCGAGTTTGAGCCCCAGGTTCATCAGGACCTGCGCAGCGACGCCGTCGTGCTCGCGGAGGAGCCCGAGCAGGATGTGCTCGGTGCCGACATAGTTGTGGTTGAGGTTGCGGGCTTCTTCGATGGCGTACTCGATGACCTTTTTGGCACGCGGGGTCTGCGGGAGTTTGCCCATGGTGACCATTTCCGGGCCAGCACGGACGAGTTTCTCGACCTCGAGGCGGACCTTGCGGAGGTCAACATCGAGGTTTTTGAGGACATTGGCACCCACACCTGAGCCCTCTTTGACGAGTCCGAGCAGGATATGCTCGGTTCCGATGTATTCGTGGTTGAAGCGTTGGGCCTCCTGGTTGGCCAGGGCCATCACTTTGCGGGCTCGGTCGGTGAATCGTTCAAACATGCTTCTTCTCCCGCTGTTTGTCTCTGGTGATCCAAACAGCTCTTTGGTGCGTGTACACCTGCGATTTCGTCGAGTAGAACGCTGCTCGACCCGTTTCTGTTCGTACCCAATGACGGATTGGATCGAGATGATCGACAACCAATCGGAATTCGTACGATTCTGTACCCTCTATCGGCTGCATGGGGTGTGCCAGATTGATCTGAGCGGAAAAGTCGGTGAATATCAGGTGAGTGGTTTGCTGGCAAGGGTTTATCGCCGATGAGACTTGAGAAAGTGGTGCCTGTTGAGGCAGGGAGGGCGCAAAGTCTGTCATTCCGGCAGGGAAGTTGGTGCAATGGAAGTGGATTGATTGGGTCGATGGATTGGTGTTGGTGAAAAGGCAGGGTCGTGAATCGCCAATCGGGGCGCTATAGTGATCCTTTGGTTGGAACAGAAACGCAAGAACCCGAAATACGGGTCCGTTTGTGAGGATTTTGTCATGGCAAACAAGCACTTTGATGTCGTTGTGATCGGTGGCGGGCCCGGTGGGTATGTCGGGGCGATCCGGGCTGCCCAGATGGGGTACAAAACAGCGGTCATCGAGCGGGCCAAGCTCGGAGGCGTCTGCCTCAACTGGGGGTGCATTCCATCGAAGGCGTTGATCGCCAATGCCGAGTTGATGGAGAAGCTTGCCGAGCAGGAAGAGTGGGGCATCTCCACCGGCGAGGTGAAGTTCGATTGGAACAAAGTTATTGGGCGATCCCGCGATGTGGCTGCCAAGCTCAACAAGGGTGTTGAGTATTTGATGAAGAAGAACAAGATCGAGTTCATCAACATGCACGCCAAGATTGTCAAAGCCGGTCCAAAGGTCGAGATCGAGTTGCGCGAGTGTGAGCTCAACGAAGCGTTCACGCCCTCGCCTGTGAAGATCAACGCAGCCAAAGAGACGATTACTTGTGACAAGGTGATTATCGCAACAGGCGCGGTGGCCAGGGACTTGCCGTTCGCCAAGTTTGATGGCGACAAGGTCTGGGGCGCGCGCGAAGCGATGAATAACAAAGAGAAACCAGACCACCTGATTATCGTCGGCGCGGGCGCGATCGGGATGGAGTTTGGGTATGTCTACAAGAACTTTGGCTCGAAGGTGACGATCATCGAGATGATGGATCGATTGGTACCCGTCGAGGACGAGCAGGTCGGCAAGGAGATGACCAAAATCTACAAGAAGCACGGGTTCAATGTCAAGGTCAAGACCGGCGTGATGGATGTCGATACCAAAGGCAAAGGCGTCAAAGTGACGGTCGCGCCGATGGGCAAGGACGGCAAGCCTGATGCCTCGAAGAAAGAAGTCATCGAAGGCGACAAGGTGCTCCTGGCGATTGGGGTCGGCGGACGCTTTGATGGCTTGTTCGACGATTCGCTCGGGCTCGAAACCGTGCGTGGGCATATCAAGACGGACTATGTGCCTCTGAGCGATGATGCGCCCTCTGAGCCCAAAGCCCTTGATTACAAGACCAATCTGCCCGGCGTATATGCGATTGGTGATGTGATCGGGCCGCCTTGGCTTGCGCATGTGGCTGCTGAGGAAGCGGTGCTGTGTGTAGAGCGATTCGCATTCAAAGAGGGCAAAGCCAAGCACGATCCGATCCCGATGGACTACACCGTGATCCCGGGGTGTACCTACTGCCACCCGCAGGTTGGGTCGGTTGGTTACACCGAGCAGGCGCTCAAGGCCCAGGGTTTGAAGAAGGGTCAAGACTACGAGGTCGGCGTGTTCAACAACAGCGCACTGGGCAAGGCCATCGCGACGCGGCACACCGAGGGATTCGTCAAGATCATCCGTGGCTTGCCCAGAGGCGAAATCCTCGGCACGCACATCCTTGGCGATCAGGCGACCGAACTCATCGCGGAGATGTCGCTGGCCAGAAGGCTCGAAGCGACGACCGAAGAGATCATCGCGACGGTCCATGCGCATCCGACGATGCACGAAGCGGTGCATGAGGCGGCGCTGGCGAGCGAGGGGCGGGTCATCAACTCATAGTGAGTACCGCTGCAGACACCCTGATAAATGTGCGATGGTTGATCCTGCGCTTCCACTTGATCTGATTGGGCACCCGGCTCAGGTACGGCCTCTTCTGACATCCTCATTTGTGGTCTTGGCACGGCGATTATCAACGCCGGGCTTCTGGGTTCTAACCCACCTTTGGTCTTCCGTTCTGATCGACATCATCGGCGGTTCGCTCACGGTGACGGCTGCCGAGTTGGTGCTTTTTCCCGGGCACCGGTATCAATGGCACGCGTCGGGCTAGGCATCAAAGTGGATTCCGCACAATAACCCGCTCGTCAGCGGGTTTTTCTATATGCGTATGGCCGATTTTCTTGTAGAATCATGCAAACGCACCGATTCCTCCTCGTATTTCAAGGGACACACACCATGACGAATCTGTTCAATGCTCGCGCACTCGTAGCGATGGCTGTCGGCTTCTCTGCTTCTTCTGCTCTGGGAATCAACCCCGATGGGGATGTCGAGATCGAATCGACGGGGTGGGTTTCGAGTGCGCGGTTTGATCTGCGAACCCAACTCGCTCCGGTGCCCGGGCCGATTGATGGTTTGGGGGGTGGTGCCGGGACGGATGCCAACTTCGATGCCAACTTCATCATGACCGGGAGTTTGCCCGAGGGTGATGCGCCTTCGGATGTGGCCTATACGCCCGATGGATCGAAGTTTGTCATCGCCCATCGAGAGAGCCGAAACCTGATTATCTGGGATGCGAGCACGCTTACATTCGTCGGCGAGGTGCCGATCTCGGGGGCGGCCCAGGCATTGGCCATCACACCCGATGGCACCAAGGCGGTGGTGGCCAATGTCGATAACAACACCGTCTCGATTGTTGATCTGATCGCGATGGTCGAGACTGCGGTGATCCCGGTGGGAATCAATCCCGGGATCGTGGCGATCTCGCCTGCGGGCGATGTGGCTGCGGTGGGGATCGGGTTCGACTCGGAGCTGGCGGTGATTGATCTCGCATCGGCGACGGTGATCTCGACGATTCCCAACATCGGGTACAGCTTGACACTCAGCGCCTCGTTTGAAGCACCAGCGACCTCGCTGATTTACTCCAGGTTCTTTTTTCTCGATGACGACCGGGTGATCAACGCGGATCGGTTTGCAGATGAGCTTCAGATTATCAATGTGCGGACTGGGGTAGTCGAGCGGACCGCGATCGCCGATTCGCCCGGCGGGATCGGGCTCTCGGGCGATCTTACACGAGCAGCGATTGTGCATACCGGCTCGGTGAGAACCATCACCGTGGTGGATACGGCTTCGGGATCGGTGATTGATACGATCTCGACGCCTGATGATCTCTGGGGCACGGTGACACTCAACGCCGACGGCTCGGTGGGGGTCGTGGGGATTCAGAATGCGGCGCGGGTTGTGGATATCGTCAACGGCACCTTCGGGGGCTCGCTCAACACCGCGAGCATCAACGAGCTCTTGACCACCTTCGACGGGCGCTATGCGGTGGGCGTGGGGTATCGTGGCGCGGTGATTGATATGGACACCGGGGCGCTGGTCAATCAGGTGAACTTCGCCGTCTCGACCGAGCACGGCGCGCTCTCGCCTGTTGCCTACCAGGCAGCGATGTGCTCGACGACCTTTGGCGATGATCTGGTGGTGGCTGATGTCGAAGGGGCGTCGGGATCATTGACCGCTTTTATGCGCACAGGCCCGCAGATCGAGGGTGATCGGTGCCGAACGGTGGCTGTGGCTGGGGATGGATCGGCTGTCGTGGGGGTCTCGATCTTCTCGGATAATGCAACGGTGGTCGACGGGGCTACCGGCACAATCATCGGGACAGCGCCGCTGGGCGAGCGGCCTTCCGCGGTGGCGATCACACCCGATGGAACCAAGGCGGTCATCGGGAACCTCGATTCAACCTTTGCAACAGTGGTCGATCTGGCGACTGCGACAAGCACGCAGGTGAATATCTCCCGGCGGGCGGGCTCGGTCGCCATCAGCCCTGATGGGCAATACGCCTACCTCGGCGTGATCGCCAGCGGCGATGGTGTGTGGCGGATTGATCTCAATACCAACGCTGTCGCGGGGGCACGGATACTCACCGGCAACATGGGCGGCGTGGGGTACAGCTTCAACCAGACCTCGGGGATCGCCCTGAGCAACGATGGGACTCGGCTCATTGTGGCAGGGAGCTTCGACAACATGATCTCGGTGATCGACACAACAACATGGTCATTGATGGGCAATGTCGCTGCGGGCGATTTCCCGACCATGGTCTCATTCTCGATCGACGATTCGATGATCTTCGTATCCAACCGCAACGACGACACGGTGACGGTCTATGACAATACCGCCCCGATGCCCGTGTTCCTCCGAACAATCCATGTCGGCGATTCGCCTTGGCAGGTGGTCGATGATGGGCAGGGGCGCATCTGGGTCAACAACTGGGGCGATCAGCGCATCGCTGGGTATGACATCTCGACGGGGGTAGCTTGGGGGTCGGTGCTCTTTGCTGACCGCCCGGTGGGGCTGACCTATGACGCAGCGAGCGAGACGCTCCGCGTGGCCCACGGCGTGGTGAGCACCACACTCGGCGGCGATGTCGGGTTTGCCCAATCGCAATCAGGCACGATCACGCTGATTGATCCTGCGACGCTGGTAACGACGGATTATGACCTGGGCGTCGGGCCCTCAGCTTTGGCATCGAGCAGCGATGGGAATCTCTTGGCGGTCGCTGCCCCGATCGGTGACGGCGTGGCGTTGTTGGATTTGGGGCTTCAATGTGCAGCCGATATCAACGGCGACGGCACGCTCAACTTCTTTGATGTCTCTGCCTTCCTCACAGCCTTCGCAGGTAACGATCCGGTTGCCGACTTCACCGGCGATGGTGTATTCAACTTTTTCGATGTGTCGGCGTTTCTGGTGGCGTTTGGAGACGGGTGTCCATAGCAGGGATGCTTGTGGGGTGGGGTGAGTTCGGTGAGGCCGAGGTGAGGCCGAGGTGTTGTGGGGCGTGGGCATGCGTTGTTGAGTTGCGAGCCTGGTTTTTTTGCTCATCCCGTGTTCATCTTGTGTTCATCCTGGCATTGGTGCGAGCAAAGGCAAGAGCACGACGATGACGGCTGTGAAGGCGATCGCCAGGAGCAAGAGCCCGCCGAGGATCTGGATCGTGAAGATGACGACTTCGCGGAAAAACCGGTTCATGTCCGAGCACCGGACAGATTTGTATCCGATAGCCAGAAAAATCGAGATCGGAACGATGAGCAAATACCAGTGGTCATGGATGCCCAGGGCGTCAATAAATGGGGTGTAGGCCAAGGTCATCATGAGCCCCCCCCGGGTTTGGGTGATGGCGTATGGTCTGGGTTGGGCATCAGGGCATCGAGGAAGATGATGAGGTTGAGCATTCCGGCGAGAACGATCGAGAGCATGGCGATCTCGTTGAGCCTGCCGAGTCCGGGGGTATTTGGTGGGCCAAGTCCCAGTTCGATCTCTTCGTAGGTCAGAGGCTCCCAGATGAACCGTGAGCCGTCGTTGATGCGTTGTTCGCCGGGCTCGCCGCTGCGGAGGAGTCCGGTGCCGAGGTCGTAGGCTTTGAACTGATTCTGGTGGATGGTATCGACGATGAAGGTCGATGGGCCCACGAGGGCCTGGCCGAAGAACCAGACGCGGTCTTGGGAGCTGTCGATCGCGTCGATCCCCCCGATCAAAAGTCCGAAAAAGAAGAGCCCCATCACCCCGATCGCAGCGAAGAGGGCACGCTTGTATTGTCCAAGCACCAGGTGCCCGGCACCGGGGAAAACAACGGCGGCGAGCCCGGCGAGGGGGTTGAAACTCGTTGGTGGGGGGGTAGGCATGACCCGAGAGTGTACGGCCCTCAACCCGCCCAGACCTGCCTGTCAAGAAAACCATGTTGATCTCAAATAATCGGGGACAATCAGAGGTAATCAGGGATTGACACAGGGATTTTGAGTGGTACCGTACGCGCATCGGCCATTTTTTTGATCCGTCGATCGGAAACAGTGGAACACACAGCATATAAAAACCTCGGCATGCACACGCCGAACCTAGACCATGGAGGTACGAATACAATGGCACATCTTCAGTATCCTGATGGTGATCTGTATGAACATGAGCTGACTCCCAATCCATTGGGTATCGGTAGCGGCACGGCGATCCTCACGCCCGATAGCGATCAAGAGGGCGAGGCCAATGAAACGCCTTGGTGGTCCGATCATTCCAGCGATTCATTCGCTCCTACTCCCCTGTGCGCCTTCGGCGACGACCTCGATGACGATGAGGCCTATTTCCTCGAAGATGAGGATGATGACGATGACGACATCGAGGACGATTACGACGACGAGGATGATGACGATGACGATATGCTGGCGGATTCTGATGATGAAGATGACGATGAAGAGCTCTGAACGCTGAGTTTGTGAAGAGCCCGGCGTTCCTATCGGAGGAATCGCCTGATGGCTTACAACGGACCAGATCGTCGGGAAAACCCAAAGAAGAGCAATCGTAGGAAAACTGGCGAGGGTACTCCCCCGCCGGGCACGGTCGTCGACCGCCGACTCGGGCTCGATCCGCGTGCGCGCAAAGAAGTCGACCCGCGAAAGAGCCGCAAGACGACCCTCGTCCCCGATACTTCAGCCAACCCAAAGCCAACCGACCCAACAACCCCTGCGGGCACTGGGCACACCGGGCTCGAACGCAAACGCGGGCGCGGTCGGCGGCTCTCTGAGTTCACCAAGTCGGCAGAAGAAGGCGAGATGACCACCGAGCAGTTCCTGTTCCTGATGGCCATCGACGCTTTCAAGAAGGGCAACGACCGGATGTTCCCAACCTGGACCGATGTGCTCGAGGTGATTCGGCTTCTGGGTTATCGCAAGACGATGCCGACGGAGCTGAACCTGCCGTCGGCGGAGGATTGGCTCGAACGCTCTGATTCGCCTGCCAATGTGCGTCCTGATCGGTGGGCCGAGCGGTTTACGGATTCTGATATCAAGGATGAATCGGCTATTTCTACTGGCAAGAAGGTCGGCCCAAAGACCGAAGAAGAGCTCACCGATGAAGCACTCGAAGCCTTCGAGGCGGCTTTCGGCGAGGACGATCTCGCTGACGAGGTGGGCGACGACTTCGATCTCGACTCCGACTTCGACGACGGGTTCTCCGAAGCTGCGTGAGTGCATGTCAATCTTGAGAGGGAAAAGCGCGGGTGGAAACGCCCGTGTTTTTATACGCATCGAGAGGCAGTAAGGAGTGGGCAATTGGCAACGAGGAAGATCGCTGTGTGTACCAACTCTCCACAGCTGCAGCGAGGGAACAAAGTCGCTTACTTGTTGTAGTAATCAATATTGATCTGCACGAACCTGCTCCATTCATCGGGGAGGTCTTCGTCTTGGAAGATGGCTTGGACGGGGCATTCGTCGACGCATAAGCCGCAGTCGATGCAGGTGTCGGGGTCGATGTAGAGCATCTCGGAGGACTCGAAGTCCGGCTCGTCTTTGGTCGGGTGGATGCAGTCCACTGGGCATGAATCGACACAGGCGGTGTCCTTGGTCTTGATACATGGCTCGGCGATGATGTGGGTCATGGTGGTATCCTTATGCTCGAAAACCGGATCGAAAATCCCGCTCAACAGCATGACGCGAGCGTCATAGCGTTATCTGTATCGTAGTCGCTGACAACCCGATCGGCAGTCGAGAATCATTCTCATCGAAAATGAGGGCCTTCACACCCCGCGGGCGTAGGATTTGGGCATGAGCGAAGCAACCGAATCGGCGTCCACCACCCATGAAATCGCTGCCGATCGGCGTCAGGCCCATCAGCAATGGCTCCTCGAAGTCACCCAGATTCCCACCGCAGCGGGCAAGGAACAACGGGTTATTGCGTGGATCGACGCCTGGCTTGCAGCTCGCCCGAATCTCTCCAAGCACACCGATCCCCACGGCAACTTTGAAATCCGAATCGTCGGCATCCCCGAATCCGACCACCCGATCTACTTCACCGCACACCTCGATCACCCGGGCTTTGTCGTCGAGGAAGTCATCTCTGAAACCCAGCTCGTTCTCTCGTTTCGGGGCGGGGTGATGGCCGACTACTTCCCCGACGCCCGCGTGCGGGTTCATTGCTCGGACACCTGCTTCACCATGGGCACCATCGGCGAAGAGATCAAAGCCACCAACGACAAAGGCGAAGCCGAATCGTGCAAGCCCTTCAAGCGGTATGCCTGCACACTCGATCAGGCTGCCGAGATCGAAGCTGGCACGATCGGGACATGGGACCTGCCCGACGCCAAGATCGTCGAGGATGAGTTCGGCGGGATCATCCATACCAACGCGTGCGATGATCTGGCAGCTGTCGCAGCGGCGCTGTCGGCGATTGATGAGCTGGCACAACTCAAAGCCGACGGCACCGAGATCGGCGATATCCGCGTGCTCTTTACCCGCGCAGAAGAAGTTGGGTTCATCGGGGCGATTGGGGCAAGCAGAGACGGGTTTATGCCCAAGGGTTCGCGGATCATTGCGCTCGAGAACTCGCGGGCCTTCCCCGACTCGCCGATCCATGGCGGCCCGATCGTGCGCGTCGGCGATCGAATCTCGATCTTCTCGCCCGAGCTCACCGGGGCGGTGGCCAAGGTTGCTGAGCGGATCGCGGGCGGGCCTGCTTTGCCGACGGCTTCGCAAAAGATCAGCGAGATGCCCAAGTGGAAATGGCAGCGCAAACTCATGGCTGGGGGCGCGTGCGAGGCTTCGGTCTACTGCGCTTACGGATACTGTTCGACCTGCGTGTGTTTGCCTCTGGGCAACTATCACAACATGGCCGGGCTCGCTGAGGCCCAGGCGGGGACGCATGAGGGGACGCCAAGGGTCGGATGCGAGTTTGTCGGGCTCGATGATTATGCGGGGATGGTGGATTTATTGGTCGGGTGCGGCATAGACCTGCCAAGCTCGCCCGGGTTTGTGCAGCGGGTGGAGAAGCTCTGGGCCGATACGCGGTTTGTGCTTGATCGTTAGTCCGATGCCTCTCTCATCATCTTCTTCCAACCCTTGCCCAGTCTTTCAGGCTCCCACTTTGAACCACACTCTGGGCAGGTGTGCTGGCCTTCGAGCATGTCATAGTCGCATACAAAGCAAACCAATCCCCGGCGTTGCTTGAATCGTTTCTGATACCGCTTCGCCCGAGAAGCAAGAACAAAGCTGTACATCGGGAACAGTATTATCGGCAATATCAAAAATAACGAGCCCCCGGTATACAGGTGATCGATCAGCCAATCAAGCCCCTTCTCGGTTCCGACAAACATGTACACACCAAACAGCCACACCTGTAAGATGGCCAGCGAGATCAGCATCGGCCGAAACATAATGCCCCACACCCGGGCCGGGCTTCCAAGCTTGACTGTTTTACTCATCGCATATCCTCAGCTCCAAATGGAGTATCAGTATAGAAAAACCTCGCTCAAGTGAGCGAGGTTTCTGGATTCGCCTTTCGATTCATTGATGGGCTTTTAGCTGTCCTCAGCTTTGGAGATCTGCCATTCTTCGAGATCGACGGGGGCCTGGCGGCCGAAGATCGAGACCAGGACGCGGACGATGCCCTTCTCGGGGAAGAGCTCGTCGACGGTGCCTTCGTAGTTCTCGAAGGCGCCCTCGCGGATGACCACGGCTTCACCGGGCTCGAAGGAGAGCTTGATCGTTGGTTCGTCTTCGGGCTTGCGCGAATCGAGGAGCATCTTCTCGGCTTCGTGCATGGCCATCGGGGTTGGACGACCAGCGGTGCCGATGAAGTCGCCCACGCCTGTGGTTTCTTTGATGAGGAAGAAGATGTCTTGGGGGATTCGCCCGTCCTCTTCGAGGCGCATCTCGACGAAGACATACCCGGCGTAGAGTTTTTCCTCTTTGATCTTGGCCTTGCCGCCTTTGATTGTTTTGATTTTTTCGGTGGGGACAAGGATTCGTCCCACGAGGTGGGTCATGTTCTCGATCTGGATTTTGCGCAGGAGGGTGTTCTGGACCGAGTTTTCTTTGTTCGATGCGACGCGGAGGACGAACCACTGCATGCCGTCTTGGACGAGTGGCTCGTCGTGTCCGATCATGCCTTCGATGGTTGAGTCGGGCTTGGCCTGGTCTTCAGCGATGGCTTCTTGCTCGGCCGCCTGGGCGTTGGGCTCACTGACTTGTGGGTCTTGCTGCTCTGGTGTATGTTGTGTGTGTTCGTCCATGTGAGCTGCGCTCCTCTCGAGAGTGCCTTCTTGGGCGGTATGGTCTGTTTGGTCGTGCGTGGTGCTCATGTGCCAGCCTGTGTTATTTTTCGAGGACGCCGATGGCGGAGAATATCTCAGCGAAGATGGTATCAACCCCGAAGAGGAACCCGGCGATGAGGAAGGTGGCCACGATCACGACAATGGTTGAGCCTTTGACCTCGCGGTAGGTCGTCCAGTTGACCTTTTTCATCTCGCCATCGGTGGCGATGAGGAACTCGACGGTGCCCTTTTTGATTCCGACAAAGATGTACAGGCAGATTGCCCCGATGAGCATGATCCCGCCGGCCGTGGCGGACTGGAGATACTCGACGGGGAAGATCGGGGTTGGTCTGGGTGATCTGACCTGCGCAGTGAGCGTTGGCGAGTCCTGGGGTCCTGCCAGGATCTGGATTGTTTCGCCACCCCGGTCACGAACTTCGTTGTCTGAGAAGTTGCCCACGACGATTGTCGCTGCCGATCCTTTGCCGGGGGTGAACTCTTGGACAATGGCGGTGCCAAGGCTTCGGGTTGATTCTGTCCCATCGGACGATGTTTCGTCATAAATGAGAAGGTCAACGGTATCGCCCGGGGCGACTTGTCCTTGCACGCTGTTGATGGCGAAAGTCCAGGCGCGAGCGGGCAGACGAACTGCACCGGCTTCTTCCCATCCCCAAGCGGCAGCGGAGATAATCAGCACACCGACAAAAGCAGCGGTCATCGCCCGCACCCAATAGCCCTGTCCTTGTTTGTATATCCCGAACGACATGGTTTTCAAAACCTCTCGGCTGGAGGTGTGATCGTTCAAGATTGGGCTGAGGATGGTCAGTCTTCAGGCCCAAAGGCGATCGACACACGGGCGATCCGTTCTGTGATCCGCTCAGGGATCGTATCGAACGGGGAATAAACACGGCAGGAAGGATTCGAACCTACGACCGTTGGATTTGGAATCCAATGCTCTACCAGGCTGAGCTACTGCCGTAATGAAGGGACGAGCCATTTGCCACGAGCCACGGGGGAAGACGGACAATCGCCCCAATCCCGAGTGCCAAGTGGCTCGTCCCTTCTTGATCGTGTTTACTTGCGTTTGATCTTGTGAAGTGTGTGCTTGCGAAGGCGGGGGCAGTATTTGTTGAACCCCTCTTTGATCCGATCCTCGATGCCGCCTTTGACATTGATCGAGGTGCGATAGTTCAGATCGTTGGTCTCGGTGCACTGAAGCCAGACATATTCGCGTGCTACTGATTTTTTCGCCATGATAAGCCTCCTTGGGCTTTTGAAACTCGTTGAGCCAATCTATCCACCAGCAATTCACCAGTCAATCCACCAGCCGATTGGTCGTTTTCTTGTCCGAAAACCGGGCTGACGATTTTCATCATCAGCCCGAAAAGCTTGTATTCCGGGATCGAGCGACCAGTTTCGATCGCTGAGGTTGATCCCAGAGTTGATTACTCGATGATCTCGGTGACGGTGCCCGAGCCAATGGTGCGGCCGCCTTCGCGGACCGCGAAGCGAAGACCTGATTCCATCGCAACAGGCTTGTCGCCCAGGTCGATTTCCATCGTGACATTGTCGCCGGGCATGCACATTTCTGCCTTGGCACCGCCGTCGCCGAAGAGGTTCAAGACCTGTCCGGTCACATCAGTCGTACGGAAGTAGAACTGAGGCTTGTACCCGGCGAAGAATGGGGTGTGACGCCCGCCCTCATCTTTGTTGAGGACATAGACCTGGCCTTTGAACTTGGTGTGAGGCTTGATCGAGCCCGGCTTACAGATGACCTGTCCGCGGGTAATCATGTTCTTGTCGATACCACGCAAGAGCACGCCACAGTTATCGCCTGCGCGTCCTTCTTCGAGGGTCTTCTGGAACATTTCGACGCCGGTGATGGTCGTTGATTGGTTTTCTCGTTGGAGGCCGACAATCTCGGCAGCATCGCCGACGCGGACAACGCCACGCTCGACACGCCCGGTCGCCACGGTACCACGCCCTTTGATCGAGAAGACATCTTCGACCGAGATCAAGAATGGCTTGTCGTCTTCACGAGCAGGCTCGGGGATGTAGGTGTCGATGGTGTTGAAGAGCTCGTCGATCGGTGCGCAGATGGCATCGTCGCTTGGGTTTTCGAGTGCGGCTTTGGACTGTCCACGGATGACCGGGGTGTCGTCGCCGGGGAACTCGTACTTATCGAGCAACTCCCGGATTTCCATCTCGACGAGATCGAGGAGCTCATCGTCGTCGACAAGGTCAACCTTGTTCATGAAGACGACGATGTAAGGCACGCCCACCTGGCGAGCGAGGAGCACATGCTCACGCGTCTGAGGCATTGGGCCCGAGTCGGCAGCCACCACGAGGATGGCGCCGTCCATCTGAGCAGCACCGGTAATCATGTTCTTGACGAAGTCCGCGTGACCTGGGCAGTCCACATGGGCGTAGTGACGGGTTTCTGTTTCGTACTCGACATGGGCCGAGTGGATCGTCACGGTTTTGTTGGCGTCACGGACAGTACCACCTTTGGTGATTTCTGCGTATGACTTGGCACCCTGAACCAGACCCTTGTGATCTGCACGGGCGACCATTGCTGCGGTCAGGGTTGATTTACCGTGGTCAATATGACCGATGGTGCCGACATTGACATGCGGCTTGGTTCGTTCGAAGGTTGCCTTGGCCATTGTTTTACCTCTTGGTTTTCCTCTGGAATCCGTATTGAACTGCACTCAACTTGGCTGTTCAATTCGAGTCCCGGTTATTCTTTGCTTCTCGCAGCCGATTTCTGGCAGCCGGTGCGATCCACTTTCGTGACTTCTCTAACGATAGAAGCCGCAATGCTTTGTTCTGTCGAACTGTCCGCAGTCGACATACGATTTTCTTCACGCCCCCGAAGGCGGGGATATCCGATTCGTTCGGATGGCCCGTCTTCAATGGAAAGCCGCTGGTGAGATTTGAACTCACGACCTCACCCTTACCAAGGGTGCGCTCTACCACTGAGCTACAGTGGCGACATTCCTGCCCAAAGCTGTCGTTCCGAGATCGAAACTCGAGATCGAAACCACACACTCCGGCGTAAAAACCGCCCGGCTTGATGACCGAGCGGGAGAGAATCATACCCCCGCCTCTGCGCTGGTCAACCAATTGTCCTCGCTGGGTTTGAGAAGAGTCCAACATTCTGGCAATTGCTGCCCTTTCCCCGCCTGGGCCTTGAGGCTTGGGCGAAGATAACCTGTGCTGAAAATCTGGCGGATTCAACAGCGAACGGCCAATATTCGGGTATTGATAGGCCTCAAGGCAGAAAGGGGCCGATGGGGGGCAGGAGGTGCAAATACTTCAGGCCTACTCGTTCTCAAGCCGGTTTTCGTTGCTTTTTCCGCCCTTTTCCGGTATGTTGGTGAAAATCCACGCCGATGTATGCAGGGCATCAGCATTTATACCAATGCGAAGGAATACCTCTATGCCTTTTTTGAATCGCTGCGTAGCTGCAGGGGCTGCTGTCTTTGCCCTGGCTGCCTCCAATGCCTGGGCCACCTGGTCGATCCTCATCGCTGACACCCGCACCGGCGAGATCGTCATCGCCTCGGCGACCTGTGTCCAATCCATCGACCTGCGCATCAGCACCCCCGTGCTCATCACCGGCGTCGGAGCGGTCACCGCGCAATCGGCGGTCGATGGCTCTGGACGCAATCGGATGATTATCCGCGATCGGCTCCTCCAGGGGGTGCCTTTGGTTTCGGTGCTTGAAGAACTCGAAGATTTCGACGCTGGGCATGGGAATCGTCAATACGGATTCATCACCGCATGGGGCGATTCATTGACCTATTCGGGCATCGAGAATGCGGATTGGGCTGGCGGCGTCACCGGCAGGATCGAGATGGGACGCCCAGGACCGGCCGACGATATCGTCTATAGCGTCCAAGGCAACATCCTCACCGGGCCCAATGTCGTCGATGATGCCATCGAGGCGATCATCAACACCGCGGGCGATCTGCCCGAGAAACTCAAAGCTGCGATGATCGCAGCCCAGATCGGAGGCGGTGATGGTCGATGCTCATGCTCGAATGCCAACCCCACCGGGTGCGGTTCGCCTCCACCTGGGCCTTTCAAGAGCGCCCATGTCGGGTACATGCTCGGGACGAGGGCAGACGACATCGACTCGGTGCGCGCGTTCTATCCCATCACCAACTTCGCAGGTGCCATGGGCATCCTCGATATCGACCACAACAACATGCCCGATGTGGTCATCGGCGATGCAGTTGCTGATGAGCTTTCGATTTTTCTCAACTCGGCGATGGCTGGCGATCCGCTCTCGCATGTGCTCAAGCAGGATGTCCGCTCGGTGGGCGCATCGGAAACCGTGGCGATGAGCGCTGGCGATTTCAACAGCGACGGGCTCGATGATCTGGCGATCGCGCTGGCGTCGCCTCCGACTTTGGCGATTCTGCTCGGGCAGGAATCAGGCGTGCTGGGCGATCCGATCTCCATCGCGCTCGACGCCCCCCCAACCGGGATGGACACGGGCAACTGGATCGTTGGTGGAGGCGACGAGGTGATCGTCACGATGGGATCAATAGGAAGTATGGGGTTTTATTCATTCGAAGCCGATGCGATTGAACTCGATCAAACCTTCAACTTCGGCAACAACCCCACCGAGGTGCTCCTTACTCAGCTCGTTGGTGATGAGCAGCCCGATCTTGTCATCGCATTCCGAGATACCAATGCGGTCCGAATCTACAGAAACCAGGGTTCGGGTGACTTTGTTCTTACTGCGAACCTCCCAACAGCGAATCAACCCAACAAGCTCGCAACAGGCAACTTTGATCTCGATGGCGATGATGAACTCGTTGTGCTCACCGAATCGGGGCGACGGGTTGAAATCTTTGCCAATGAATCGGGAACCTGGACGCAGACCAACTCCTTTGCGGTCAACCGCGACGGGCGAGGCTTGGCGATCGGCGATTTCAATAACGACACGCTCCCCGACATCATCACCACCTCGTCAAGATCAGGGCGCAACTTGCAGGTCTTTGCCAACGACGGGCTCGGCGGGTTTGGGCAGGTCGATCTCGTCCGGGTGGGATCGGGCGTACGGAACCTGCAACTCATCGACATGAATGACAATGGCAATCTCGATCTCGTCATCGCCGGCGTGGCGACCGATGGGCTCATGCTCATCGACAACCCACGCGGAACGGCAATATCCAACCCGGGACGATTCGCTGATGGCGATTATTTTCTCGAACTCAACATCGCCAACCAACGCGCAGATGACCCCGATCCGGTCGATCAGCTCATCGAGCTCTTCGATGCCTGGCGAGTCGGGCTCGAAGGCAAGGTCGATGCGGTGCATTCGATGGTAATTGCGCGCAATCGGTATGCACGCGGGCAGAGCTCGCCAGTCACGATTGAGCTTCGGGATTGGCGGGGGGATCTGCTGGGGATCACTGATCCCAATCAGGTGATGATCGAAACGACGGGCACATTCTTTCTTACCACTGATCTCGAACTTATTGAGCCGGGCATATTTGAGTTTGATCTCAGCGCAGCTGACGAGCTGGGCACGCAGCAGATCATCATCCGCGTTGGCGACGATGAAAATCATGTCCGCATCATGCCTGATTACCGTCCCACGATTGTCGAGAATCTGAGTGATTTCAACAATGACGGGCGACTCAACTATTTCGATGTCTCCGCTTTCTTGCATGCGTTCAATGCCCAAGAGCCCGATGCTGACTTCACCGGCGATGGGATATACAACACCTTCGATATCTCCGCATTCATCACCTTACTCGGCGAGTCCTAAGCCCGAGTCCTAAGCTAGGGAAGCAGAAGAATCGTCGGCGAGCAGGTGCGATTATCCGATCGTCCGTGTCACCGATACCCCAGCATACAACCCGGCGACCTGCTCGCGACCGACAGTGATCGGAGGATAGGCATTGTTGATCGGCTGAATCCGGATCAGCTCGTTGCCCGCTTCGTCGGTCTGGAAATAAATCCGCTTGAAAGTCGTCTCATGATCGGGCTCGAGGCGGACAAAGCAATCCATCCCATCGGTGATCTTGCGCGCAGGTGAAAACACCACAATATCACCCTCACGATAGTTGGGCTCCATCGAATCCCCGACTACCCGGGCAGCGAAGGCATCAGGATCGCACAGATCAGGCGCACGGATGTATTCGTCAGCGATCCGCGCAGGGTAGCCCATGTCGGTAAAGTCGGCGGGGTACCCGGCGGTGACCTTGTTGATCACCGGCACCTCCATCGGCAGCATCGCAAGCCCGCGAGGACAAGGTGTTGATTCAGAATCGGCTCCGTGGGTTTGTTGCTTGGTGGGGCGATGCGCATCGGACTCTTCGGGAGGGTGAGCATCGGGATGGACACGATCAATCAACGATCGTAACTTGCCCGATTCGTAAAGCTCATCGAGCGATGCGCCCTGGCGGGCACTCGATGCGAGCAGCTTGGCGAGCGTGCGCGCAGAGTGATCGCGCTTGCGGAGCTCTTCGATATCCTGCCGAATCGGAGTGGGGGTTTGGTCCCATTGCGCACATTCAAACAACTCGCCGGGCTGAAACGAGAGCGCCTGTTCGAGCTTTTCGATCAACGCATCGGCAGGCGGGCCTTTGCGCCCGTTCTCGATCGATGAAAGGTAGGACTTGGCGCACCCGACACGATCAGCAAGTCCCGCCAACGAGAGCTTGAGCATCCCGCGCCGATGACGCAGCCTTGTGGCAAAGGTGTGGGCTGCTGAGAGATCGCTTTGGTGAGGAGGGACTGGCATGGATGGTGTGTCTGATTTCAATCGCGGAGCTGAGATTGTGGATATCGGATTCTGCTCGGTGTCCAATGACCGGGTCTGTGCGCTGATTTGTTGATATACCATACAGTACCCTTGCAAAGTGTTCTCATCCTGGTGTATACTTCAAAAAAGAGGTTCACTGTATTGTGAACACTCTTTCGAGACAAGTCAAGGAAAAAAACAGCAAATCTGTGGCAAGGAGACCGAAATGGGGCACATGAACATCAGCGAGGATTGGCTCGACCAGATCAGCGCAGATATGGACCTGCGAAAAAAACGCTCACACACACTCACCGATAGCATCGTCAAGCGCGCCCATTGGCTCGAACCTGACGATCGTGAGCTGGTCCTGGCGATGTTCCGTGATGGTCAGTCGGCCCAATCCATCGCCAAACGCTTTGGCGGATGCCCACGCCATCTCCGCAGGCACATCAAAAAGCTTGTTCAACGCCTGAGCGATCCACGCATCGCCTATGTCATCGCCCATCATGAGCAGTGGAGCAAATCTCGTCGGGCCATCGCCCATTGTCTTTTTATCCAAGGGCGTTCGATGCGCGAAGCGACCGACGAGCTGGGGATGAGTTTTTATAGCGTCCGCAAGCACCGCGAAGCGATCGATGCGATGTGTCAGGCAGCGATGAATACCGATCAACTTCGGGCATGGCGATAGGCACAGCGGATTTCAAAGGGGGACGCATCATGGGAGCGCACCGACGCGCAGCGTTGAGCACGATTCAAGAGATCACCACGCCTGGTATTGTTTCTCAAGCAGCGCTGCGCGCTTGCGCCAGCTTTGGGCTTATTCCCAGGCACACGATTCAAGAGCACGCCCAGATCGACCCGCCGAGGGCGTGTCAGCTTGCGCGTATCTGCGCATCGCGCATTGTGCTTGTTACGGGCGCTTCGGGGGCGGGCAAGTCATGCCGACTCCGCGGGATTCAGCATGCGCTGAGCACGCCGGGCGCATCGCGCGTGCATGTCGCCGAGGATCAGGTAACGCAGAAGAACCCACGCTGCGCGATGATCGACCTGCTCGAAGGCCCAATCGAGAGCCGGGCTACGACCCTGGCCCACGCCGGGCTTGCCGAGCCCGGGCTCTGGGCGATGCCTGCTTCGTGTCTCTCGGTGGGGCAGCGTGCTCGGTTTGCCCTGGCCCAATCCATGCATTGCGCAAAGCCCGGCGATGTGCTCATCGCTGACGAGTTCGCCACGCCGCTCGATCGTGCCAATGCCTATAGCCTCGCCCGCACGATGCGCCGATGGGCGATCAATCGGCGCATCACCCTCATTGCAGCATCGGCCCACGAAGACCTCGAAGCGATGCTCGAACCCGAGTTGGTCATCGACATGAACACGCCCGACAGCGATCAGCAGATGCGCACCGGGTGCGCACCAGCGACCCAGCCTTTGCGCATCGAGCCCGGCACCATCGCAGACTATCGACAACTCGCCCACTTGCACTATCGGGCACCCAAGCCTGCGACGCACACGCTGATTCTTCGCGCCATCCGAACCACGCCAGCACTGGGCGATCTCCTCGCCGGCGTCTTGGTCATTTCGATGCCCACGCTCAATGGCTCATGGCGTGATCGTGCCTGGCCTGGGTTTTTTTCGTCGGGTTCCAAATCCTTCAACGCCAAACAAATCAACACCCACCTGCGTTGTATCTCACGCGTGATCGTTGAGCCTCGCTCGCGCGGGCTCGGGGTGGCGTCGATGTTGGTGCGTTCGTATCTGCGCAAGCCTCAGACACCTGCGACCGAAGCGATCGCAGCGATGGGCTCGGTCTGCCCGTTCTTCGAGCGTGCCGGGATGCAGCCCTATCGGCTTGCCCACACCATCGACGACTTGCGTTTGCTCGATGCCCTCACCCACGAAAGCTGCTCGCCCGCCGATCTGATCCAATCACCCATCGAGCCCGGCTCGCTCATCGCCCGCGAGCTCATCACCTGGAGCAAGGCCCGCAAAGTCATCGGCTCGGGTGCTCCCGATCACCACACAATCCAAAGGCTCGCCCCCATCGCTGCCTGTCGGCTGCTCTCACAACCCCGCGCATACGCCCATGTGAAACACCAAGGAGATGACGGGGATGGATCAGCAGATACATAGCGAAATACAACAACCAACCAAAGAAAAAAATACAGACAAACTGCCCAGCGCAGTCACCTTCTTCCTGCACACAAAGCAGCGAAGAGCGCTGCTCAAAGCACTGAGCGCCTACTCGAATGACCGGTCGCAAGCGATTCTGATCGCGATGGGGATCGTTGAGGCAAAGTAAATCAAACCAGAAGAAACGAAAGAGGATGATTGATAATGGATGATTTTTCCGATGCGCTCAACGAGCGCGATGTATGTGACCAAGAGATGGACATTACAGGGCAACGCCCACGAACCGAAGACGAGCTCCACGCATGGATACTCGATAAGCTCTCGATTCGTGTGGTGCGCCGGGCTTTGATCGACGGGCACAGCGCACCTTTCGAGTACCTCTGTCATGCCTTTTTCGAGGATCGCATGCCTCGTGATTGCATCGTCTGGGCGAACCGAGGCGGGGGCAAAACCTTCTACGCCGCCATCGCCACCATGCTCGATCTGATCTTCAAACCCGGGATCGAAATCCGAATCCTCGGCGGGTCGCTCGAACAATCCAAACGAATGCATGCGCACCTGCGCGAACTCTTCAGTATCGACCGATTCGACGAACTCATCGAAGGCAAAATCACCGATCGACGCATTCGATTGACCAACAGCTCAACCGTCGAGCTCCTCGCCCAGTCCCAGACCTCTGTCCGGGGCACACGCGTGCAAAAACTCCGATGCGATGAAGTCGAGCTCTTCGATCGCGATGTCTGGGAAGCAGCCCAGCTTGTGACACGCGAGAAACGATGCGAGGGTGCTCGTGATGGTTTTCGGGTTCGAGGCTCGATCGAATGCCTCTCGACGCTCCATGTGCCCTATGGGCTCATGCACGAACTGGTCTCGCAGAGCACCGAAGATGGGGGCGAATCACGCAGGGTCTTTCGATGGGGCGTGGTCGATGTGCTCGATGTGTGCGACGACCAAATGCACCAGTGTCTCACCGAAGACGGGCCCTGCCCGCTGGCACCCGAGTGCGCGGGCAAAGCCAAAGGGCGCGATCGGCACCATGAATCACCCGGGCATATCACCATCGACGATGCGATCGCGCTCAAGAAACGCGTTGGCGATGAGACCTGGAACGCCGAGATGCTCTGTCTGCGTCCCAAGCGTTCGGATTGTGTGCTCCCCGAGTTTGATCCCGGGATTCATGTGGTCGATGCGCTGCCAGCCGGGTCGGCGAGTTGGACTTGGATCGGCGGGATGGACTTTGGGATCCGCTCGCCGACGGTTGTGTTGTTTGCGTGTGTCGATGGCGATGGATGCCTCTGGGTGGGCAGCGAATACCTCAAGGTCGATGCTGCCCTCGATGAGCACATCGCTGCGATCAGATCGTATCGGCATGGGCTCCAGTGGATCGGGGTTGATCCTGCTGGGCGACAACGCGGGTTCCAGACCGGGATTTCGGATGTCCAGGCGATGCGCAAGGCCGGGCTGACGGTGCACGATCGAAGACTCGGGCTCCATGAAGGGCTTGGGCTTATCCGCGCCAGGCTCAAACCCGCAGCGGGGAGCATCAGGCTCTACATCCATCGCTCGTGTACGCACCTTATCGAATCACTCGAAAAGTACCATTATCCTGCCGATCAGCCGATGTGCGCTTTGCCTGAGAAAGATGGTTCGGACCACTGTGTCGATGCGCTGCGTTACATGATCCAGAATCTCGACAAGGGCTACACCGCGACTTGTGATTCGTATATCAGCGGGAAGGGATAAGGAGCGCTGGGTGCGATCGGATCAACAAAGCCCGACCCGGGAATGGGTCGGGCTTTGCTTTGTATACCGATTTACAGTTGCTGACGGTGCTTATGGACACCCGGCACTGAAGACCGTGAGGAACTCCGAGATGTCGAAGAAGTTGAGCACACCATCGTTGGTGATGTCGGCAGCCGATCCACCAGCCGAGAATATGGTGAGGAACTCCGAGATATCGAAGAAGTTGAGATCACCAAAGGGCTCGGCGAGATCGGCAGCGTTGCACCCGCCGACGAGCTCATCGACGCCGACATAGATATTGTCGATGCGGAAAGCGCCCGAGGTGCTGGCGATCAATCGCACACGCAGCTCGTCGATTCCGATGGCGGTGAATGGCACATTGATCTCGATGAGCTCGGGATTGTTTGTAAGGTCAGATGCGAGGATGGTCCCAGCGTTCTCCCAGATCCCGGCGATATTGAACACCTCGACGGCAAGCTCGTCCGATGCGGCGACCTGGTCATCGACCCAGGCATCGAAACGGATAAAGGCAGGGACGATCCCGAACTGGGCCAACGGGATATCGCGCGATTCGATCAGATCATTGTCAGCGAGCTCTGCAAAGAAGTTATTGTCGGCATTTGCTGTCTGGGCACCTTGCACAACATCCCACCGCACCGCGGAAATGAGCTCCGATTCAAAGTTTTCTTCGAGGGGGGCAACCGAATCTTCCAGGGCATCAATGGCGAGGGCGTCGATGAGCCAGGTGTCGCCCAGATCGGAACCATTGGCGACCAAGCGGAGCTTGACGCCGTGCCATTCATAGCCTGCGGGGAGGACAATATCATGGGCGACAAAGGCGCTTGTCGAGAGCCCTTGCCCGGCGATCGAGCTGAGGGTTGTCCATGTGTTGGCGAGTGTTTCGGGGTTTTCGAGGTATTGGATTTCGAGAGGCTCGCCGGGTTCGATGCTCTGTGCTTTGAACATAAAACTCAGCACAGCATCGGCAGTCGGGTCCAGCGAGCGACCCGCGAGGGGGACGGTTTCGATCGCGTCGTTATCGTTGAGCACGAGCACTTGGGACCCATCGGGTGCCTGTGGTTCAGTTGCCGTTTCGACCGAGCCTGCGATGGTGACGAAGAGGTCCTGCCAGGCGTTGGATTCAAATGACTCGGCGATGGGCGTGAGGGTTGGTGGGATATAGGTCAGCGCGAGCTCGATCGCGTTGCGTGTGTTGACGCGTCCTCGTCCAAAGAAGTTATCGCGTCCGGCAGCGCCCAGATCATCGACGCTGCTGTAGAGGATCGCTTGCACATCGTCGGCCGAGAAGCTCGGGTTGACGGAGTAGATCATCGCGCCCACGCCGGCCGCGATCGGTGATGCGTAGCTTGTGCCCGAGCCATTGCCATACCACCCGCCGCGCTGGGTTGAGCGGACGCTCGAGCCTGGTGCGACGAGATCGAGCGCGGGCCCGAAGTTGCTGAATCCGGATCGGTTGTCTGATGAGGTGGTTGATCCGACGAGGACATAGTCGGGTCGATTGGGCGAGACCGAGGTGCCCGAGTTTCCCGATGCCCAGAACATCAGCGATCCCAGGGATTTGAGGTAGGCACCTGTTGATTGGTTCGATGCCGAGGTGCCGCCTGAGAAGCTGACATTGACGATCTGGGCGCCGTTTTCAGCTGCCCATCGTGCCCCTTCGAGGAGGTCGAACCCGCTGGCGGTGCCGTTGGTGTTATTGGTGACGCGGATGGGCATGATCGAGAAGTTCCACCCCACGCCCACGACCCCGGTGTTGTTATTGCCGCGTGCTGCAGCACACCCGGCGACGAAAGTGCCGTGTCCGTTGATGTCATCGACGAGCCCGCCGTCGACTTCGGCGCGGTTGTTGGCCGAGTTGTACCCAAGAACCAATGAGTTCTGAAGGTCTGGGTGGTTGTCATCGACGCCCGAGTCGCAGATTGCGACGATGATATTCGAGTTGCCGGTGTGGAGGTCCCAGGCGCTGGCGGACTGGATTCGTGTGTGCTGCCAGCTCGATCCGAACTGCGGGTCGTTGGGAACGATGGCGGGGTAGAGCAGCCAGTTGGGCTCGACGAACTCATAATCGCCCGTCGCGATAAGGATCGCAGCGAGCTCGCCTTCGCTCATGCCCTTGGGGACATCAATGACATACTCTTCGACAAAGGCGCTGGATTTGACACGCAATGGCGAGATTCGGTCGGATGCTCTTTGAACCTTGCCCGCTTTGGCGTGGACGATGAGCTGCCCGGTGAATGTTTGCTCATCGGGGATCTGCTCGAAGAGTATCGGCGATTCCAGAGCCTGCTCGATGAGCAGCTCGTCTCCGGGCTGGAGCGCGAGGGCTTGGGCAGCGATCTGGGCGATTTGCTGGCGGTCAGTGTTTGCAGATTGTTCCGGGCCCATCGCCGAAGCAGACCCAGCAGCGAGTGCCAAGAGCGCGGCGCTCAGTGCGGTGTAGATTCGTCTTTGATTCGAGTTCATACGACCATTCTCCTTTTGTGTTGGTCGGGTGTTGGTTTGATCGTGGGTATTTTGATTATGGGCATCCTTGCGAGAATGCTGCGAGGAACTCTGAGATATCGAAGAAGTTGTATGCCCCGTCGCCGTTGAAGTCCGCGATTGGATCGAGTGCGCTAAATGCTGCGAGGAAATCGGAGATATCGAAGAAGTTGAGTGTGTCGTCGCCGTTGATGTCTGCGGGGCATGGGGGATCGACGACGATAAGGTCGTTGGTGATGGCGACGCGATCAAGGAACCATGAGTCATCCGCTTCGTCGCCATTGGCGGTGAACCGCAGGGCGGTGGTCGCGGTGTAGGCATCGAATGGTGCAGGTTCCTGGTAGAGCACGAACTGGTTCTGGTCGATGCCATCGGATTCGATGGTGGTCAGGGTGTTCCATGTGCCGAGCATGGTTTTGTATTCGACCGTGAGTGTTTCGCCTGCTTCGACGCCGATGTGCTCGGTGAAGAATCGGAAGTAGATGACATCGAGCGATTGCGAGACATCGACATCGGCGCTGGTCATCGAGTCCTGGTTATTGAGCATGGCGCTCATCGTGCCATCGGGCTCGTTGATCGCATCGGTCGATGCCGAAGCGGTGCTTGTCGACCAGTCGAACGGGATGGTGATTCCGTTTTCGAATCCATCTTCCCATGGCAATGCGTTATTCGTGAATGCCTCGACTGCGACATCGTCGATGTACCAATCATCGGTCGCGTCAGACCCCGTTGCGATAAAGCGGAGCTTGAACTGATCGTGCATCCCAAAGATAGGCATCGGGATGCGGAAGGGGGTGAACTGATCCTGGTCGATGCCGTCGGAGGTGACGGTGGTGAGGGTGGTCCATGTGTTGAGGATGCTGAAGAACTCGACATCGAGCGTTTCACCTGTTTCGACGCCCCGGTGCTGGATGGCGAACTTGATCTCGGCGGGCGAGCCGCCGAGGAATCCGGCGCGCATGGCGATGGTTTCGATCGAATCGGTATCGTCGAGATTGAGTGCGTAAGGCGGTGTTGGTTCGTTGACTCCGTCTTGCGAAACACCGACATCGCCGACGGGGTTGCGCCAATCGGTCGAGAGGGTTTCGTCGGGGAAGGTCTCTTCGAAGGGGAGGTTGGTGATCGATGGGCCAAAGATTGCGTCTTCGACACCTCGGCGGACATTGATGCGTCCCCATCCGGTCTGGTCATCTTCGCCGATGGCTTGTTTGTCATCGCAGGCGTTGAGCATGATGAACTCGACTTCGTCCGCACTCAGCGCCGGGTTGGCATCGTGGATGAGCGCCAGTGTGGCAGCGGTGATCGGCGAGGAGAAGCTGGTGCCTGTGGTGTAGGTGTACCCGCCGGTTCGGGTGGTGGATCGGATGCTCACGCCCGGAGCGATGCAGTCGATTCCGATCCCGGTGTGCGACCATGACACCCAGTTGTCAGCCTGATTCGATGCCCCGACAATGGTGACATCCTCCCAGTCATTGGTCTGGTTGGCCAGTCCGTCATTGCCCGCAGCGAAGACCAGCAAATGTCCTTCGAGGCGAAGGTGTCCACCGGTTGAGCGGGTGGCAGGGTCTTCAGCTCCGCCGAAGGAGCAGTTGGCGACATAGGCGCCATTGTCCGATGCCCACCGGGCGCCGCCGAGGATATCGGAGAGGAAGGCGCTGCCGTTGGCTGCGTTGGAAACCTTGATGGGCATGATCGAGAAGTTCCATCCGATCCCGGTGACCCCGACGCCGTTGTTTCCGATCGCGGCAGCTGCGCCGGCCACGAGCGAGCCGTGCCCGTTGTTGTCGGTGACATTGCCGCCATCGACCTGGGCGATTTCATCGACCGAGTTGTACCCGGGCAAGAGTGCTGCCATCAGGTCTGGGTGATTGAGGTCGATTCCTGAATCGCAGATCGCGATGATGGTGCTCGAGTTGCCTTGGGTGAAATCCCACGCGCCGACGGTGTCGATCCGGTTAGCGACATGGTACCACTGGTTGCCGAACTGTGGATCGTTGGGGATGGTCTCGGTGGGGTAGCAGAGCCAGTCGATCGAGACATATTCGTAGTCCCCGGTCTGCATGAGCATCTCGGCAGCCACCTCGGCACTGATCCCATCGGGGAGTCTGACCGAGTGCATATCAATATCCATGAACGCTTTGCGAAGCGACGGGGCGAGCCGATCGCGGGCTTCGATCATGCGCTGGTCTGCGCGGGCGATTCTCGATTCGAGTTCGGTCGTTGCCTGGTCAATCTTGGCGTTGATTCCAACGCCTCGGGTTTGAAGCTTCGTTTCGCGTGTCGGCGAGGCGGCTTTATCCATCGCCATCTCGCGTGTGACCTGCTCGATCATCTGGGCGCGTGATTTGACCTTGACATTGAGGTAGTTGGTGCGCTCTTTGAGCCCCGGCGTGCCCACGAACCGGGTCGTGGGGGTGATGGTGTTCGTCAGGATCAATCCGTCACGATCGAGCCAGTTGTAAGCGCTCCGGACAGATTGCAGCTCGGCTCCCGAGAGGGTGACAGGCAAGAGCCCGATCTCGGCGCTCGGATCGACGCTTTGCCCGGTCGATTGACCAGTCGATTGCTGGGCTTGGGTGGTTCCCGCGGTGATCGAAAGCGCAAGGGCAGCGCTGAGTGCCAGACGGACGGCGGTACTGGCGATGGTGTGGCAGGTGGTGGTCATGGTTTGGCCTCGGTGTGTCTGGTCTGGTCTGGTCTGGTCTGGTTTGGTCTGGTTTGGTTTGGTTTGGTTTGGTTTGCAGGGTGCGAATGTGCCTGGGAGTCGAAAAGATGCCTGGGGGATCGGCCCGATCTGGGCATCGGTGGATTTATGGGTGTGGTTTGATGCCAATCGGTCCTCCACCCAATCACCCACACCGACCTCAGACCCGATTTACAGCAGCTTTGAGTCCGAAAAGTCGACCCCAAGGCGTTACCAGCCGATGTGCACTGGCTTGCAAATACCCCATATTGGTTTCTCTGCATAATCGTCAGCGAAGAATACGCTGACAGATCGACTCAACAGGCCCGATCCACCCACCGATACGCAGTTTCGGGCCCAGCTGTTGCATGCTGTTGGATGGGATTTGCACACTCTTTGCGGAATCGCCGATCAAAAAAAACCCCAGCGATGGAGCCTGGGGTCTGGGTGGTTTATTAGGATCAAAATATCCGAATAGAAGAATGCTGAAGTAAGAAGGGGTGGGTTAGGGTTCGTCCTTGTTGCCTCCGAAGATCCCTTTGAGTTTGTCCGTCGCGTCGTCGATGGTGCTGTCGAGATCGTCGGTGACATCATCGACCGCTTTTTGGATATCCTGGGTTGCGTCGTCGAGTTGTTCGCCGACTTGTTCGGTGATTTGCTCGGTGATCTGGCCCATCGCCTCGTCAAGGTTCAGGTCGCTGATGACATCGACGCCCATATCGCTTAGCGAACTCAATCCGGCGAGCCCGTTGCCCAGCTCGCCGAGCACATCGCCGGGGATAATCCCCCCGCCGGCTTCGACCGCAGCTGCCAGGACGGTCTTGATGACGAGGTTGAAGATATCACCCGCTTTCATGCTCTCTTCTTCGCCGATGTTCTGAAGCTCGATCTGCGGGATATTGATCGCAACATCGCCGGCCAAAAGCGACACGCCGGGCATGTTGGCGACATAGATATTGATATCTTCGAGGATCAACGACTTGATCACCACATTCTTGCCTTGAGCTGACGGATCGGCAGGTTTGGATTCGCCCGATTCAAAGCGCGCCAGGTTTTCGAGAATCTGGTTGTAGTTCGACGGGTCTTGCCCCTTGTCGAGTGTTACGCCAATCCCCAGCAAGCGAACCTCGGGGATGATGACGGTGTCTGAGCCAACGGATTCGAGATCAACCCGGGCATTGGTGGTGGCGAGGGTGAAGAAGTTGGGTGTTGAAAACCCCTCGGGGTTGGCGATGTTGAGCCCGTCCATTTCGACGGTGCCTTGGGTGAGGCTCAGGTCCATCGAGTCCACGGTGGTTTCGACACCCATCGCGTAGGTGCCGCCTTGCTCGACAATGATCTTGGCGCCCTGATCGACCATCGAGAAGATAAAGATCACGATCCCGATGATGCCCAGGATGAGCAGGGTAAACAGAATGGCGATGACTTTGATTGCGGTCTTCATAGCGATGCTCCTGTGTGCTTCTTCTCTTATCACGCCCTACTCATCATAGCACAATGCGCCGGGCACGCCTTGGAGGCAAGCGAGGAGGCAAGCGAAGTAGGCAAGCGAGGTG
>WFPK01000108.1 GCA_015487555.1 Phycisphaerales bacterium | reverse complement strand
GAGGTTCAAATCCTCTCACCCCGACTTTTCTTCAAAACAAGCCCTTTGGCAAGAATGTCAAAGGGCTTTCTCTTTGTCAGGGCGAGACTTACGGGGCTCAGGGTGCGGTCCGAACTTACGCAGTCGTGAAGCCGTGGATGCCCTGGGTCGCTTTGCCGCAATCAATTCGCAATTCATTCTTTGCCCCGGCCTTTCGATTTGCGGTATATTGACATGTGGTTGATTAGTCTATATACTTGCACTATGACGCAAGTATGCAAGCAGTACGCGACCCCCAAGCACGCCTCCAAAAAACGGGCCAAGATCGATAAGCTCCTTGACCCAGAGCTATTCAAGGCCCTCGCCGATCCCAATCGTGCCCGTGTCTTGGCGTGCATGATCAAATGCGCCCGCCCATGCTCAGTCACCGAAGTCGCCGAATGCTGTTCGGTAGATTTTTCAATGGTCGCCCGCCAGCTCAGTGTCTTGGCCAAGGCCGGGATACTCGATGCCAACAAGGAAGGCCGCACGATGTGGTACACCGCTCGGAACGAGCATCTTTCGGATGTCTTTCACGCCTTGGCCGAGGCGATCGAAGAGTGGAGCGCCCATCCTTGTGTGGACGGGAGCTGCCACAATGCCTAGCCATGCCGAAACCTTGTGCCCCAATGCCCCCAAGCGGCTCAGCTTTCTCGACCGATTTCTTACGCTCTGGATATTCATCGCGATGGGTGTCGGGGTTGGGCTGGGTTACTTCGCACCATCCTTCGGCGAGTGGATCGGTTCGCTTCATCCAAGCGGATCTCAGACCAGTCTGCCGATTGCGATCGGTTTGATTCTGATGATGTACCCGCCGTTGGCGAAGGTGAAGTATGAAGACCTCCCCGATGTCTTTCGCAACACCAAACTCCTCGGACTCTCGCTGGCGCAGAACTGGATCATCGGCCCGATCCTGATGTTCGCCCTGGCGATCCTCTTCCTCCACAACCATCCGGAGTTCATGATCGGGCTCATCATGATCGGGCTGGCGCGGTGCATTGCGATGGTGATTGTCTGGAACGATCTTGCCGATGGCGATCCGGAGTTCGCCGCCGGGCTCGTCGCGTTCAACTCGATCTTTCAGGTGCTCTTCTACAGCGTCTACGCATGGTTCTTCATCACCATCCTCCCGCCGCTCTTCGGACTCGAAGGCAGCATGGTCAAGATCAGCATGGGCCAGATCGCCGTCAGTGTGCTGATCTACCTTGGCATCCCCTTTGTCGCCGGGATGCTCACCCGGTTCGTGCTCATCAAAATCTGCGACAAGCAGTGGTACCACGAGAAGTTCATCCCCAAGATTTCCCCGATCACCCTCATCGCATTGCTTTTTACCATCGTGGTGATGTTCTCGATGCAGGGACAGAAGATCATCGACAAACCCGCCGATGTCTTGCTGATCGCGGTGCCGTTGCTGCTCTACTTCGTCATCATGTTCTTCATCAGTTTCTTCATGAGCGTTAAAGCCGGGGCGGATTATCCCAAGAGCGTCACACTCTCGTTCACCGCATCGAGCAACAACTTCGAGCTCGCCATCGCGGTTGCGGTCGGTGTCTTCGGAATCAACCACGGTGCGGCCTTCGCTGCCGTCATCGGCCCGCTCGTCGAGGTCCCCGTGCTCATCGGGCTCGTTAATGTCGCGCTCCGGATGCGTACACGATATTTTGATATCTAGCCAGGCAGATTCTTGCAGTATCTGGTGGGCTCGAGAGAGATACGGTGGTGGAGGCAGAAGAAAAGGGACCACGAACGGATCTACAACCCCTTGCGGCGGTTCGAAGTCCGGACAGTCACCCCGATTAGACCATCCTCCTGCCAGCATGATCGCGGCAAGCCAGGCATTCATTGCCCTTCAGCGATGCCATTGAAGTAGCGAGGTGAACACCCTTCTAAGCCTTCTTCAGTTCTGCGGATACCGACCCAGTACCCTTTCCTGCTGGTGATTTCAGCAGCCGAGAGTGGGGTCATTGGTTGTTTGCGTTCCCGGATATCAGCAAGAAATGCGTCCGAAAAGGTTCCATACTCGATATAGAAAGCAAACTGGCCCAGTGGCGTGGGCTGATAGTCGATCCCCCAGAACTTCGGCAAACGATCCGCGGTGAAGGGGTCCATCTCTCCGACAAGAATCGACATGATGTTCTGGAGCATCACTTCATGGAGTCCCGCGCCGATTGCGCCAGCAGCGAGGTGAGGCTCTTGGTCACGGAGCACGATGACAGGGTTCGTCAGGTTCGCAAGCCGTCCGCCGGGCCCTGCATGTTGTGCGCGGTGTTGCTGAAAGTTGCCCGAATCGGGGATGGATACGCCTCCGACAAAGAGCCCCAAATCGCCCCATGAGGTCGTGTTGATTGAGTGAACCAGTGCTGCGACATTGCCCTCGTTGTCCCATGCGACAACGGAGTCCGAGTGGTTCTTGGCCTGGAGTTCCTGCACTTTCTCAAGAAGAGGATTCTCCCACCCGGCGGTCTCCAGGTGAGGCAGGTAGAGATTCGCCAAGTCGTCTCGCTCATTGCCAATCATCACACACCCACTCGAGAGCAGGTGCGAGAGTTTGCTGATCTGCATCAGCATATTCTTGGTCGAAGCGCTTTCGGTATCCCGGCCGACCTGCGTTAGTCCGGCTTGTTCTGCAAGCCTTAGCCCTTCGATGATCTGGGTGGCGCCGAGTTCGGATGTGCCAAGCGAATACACCTTGTATCCAGCGAACGCCGTCGACTGGGCTTCTTCCCAGATCGGGCGATAGGCAGCGAAGTCCTCAGCACTGATTCGCCCGCCCAAGGCCTGCACCTTTCTGGCAACCTCCGCTGCCCACTCCCCACGATACAACCCGTCGGCCCCCCTTTGAGCAACAGTCCGAAGCGTCTGGGCAAGCGCTGGCTGCTTGAGCATTTCCCCAGTACGAATGAGTGCTCCGGGTGAACCCTCAAAGAGAGAAAAAGTCTCTGGATCACGGCTCAAAACATCCCCCCGCATCTCAATCAACGCACCGAGCATCGGATCAACAGGGAACCCCTCCTCTGAGAAATAAATCGCAGGCCCAAAGAGTGCTTCAAAGGGCAATCGACCATGACGCTTATGCGCCGCTTCAAGAGCGGGGAAAAAGCCGCCGACGAGCACCGAACGACCATCAATATTGGGTCGCCCTGAGATCGTTTCAGGCTTGGTTTCACCGAGCGGAATGTTGTACCCCCCATTGAGCGAAGTTACCTGCCCAGTCTTCGCGTCGTAGTAGACCAGATTCAAAATCCCCGCATAACTGTTCCAACATCCCGCGTTAAGCACGACTTGGGCCAGCGCAGTCGTCAGCGCTGCGTCCATCGCATTCCCGCCAGCATCGAGTGCCTTGAGCCCCGAATGGACCGCAAGGGCTGCCGAAGTTCCCGACACCATCCCCTTTTTGCTCTTGGCCAACGAAGAGGGCTGACCAAAGCTTTGCTGAAGTTTGGAATAGCCCTGCCGCTCCCACGCCGTCCAGGCGTGTGGCCCGAGGTCCGGTTCGCTGGATGATGTCGCTTCCTGCTCGTTTGGGTTTTCATTGTTCGCTGGGGCAAACTCGGGCGATAGCGCAACTTGGACAAAGATACTAAGGGCAAGAGCAGCTGAGAAAGAGAGCATGGGGCCTCCGGAGGAAGTGGGGTGGGTAACGCCCCCTATTAGAGTATAGTATAAGGTATCTGCTTCTTGCGTGCGAAACTATCTGCACTGCAAGGCGGGGTTCAAAGCAGGGGAAGATCACAGCCGGGGAATGCCTGAGCCGTGGAAACATTCCCAAAAACCGGCGCATGAAAAGGTTGATTTTCGCGGTCTATTCGGCCTGAGGCATCTATCATTGGGCCCTCGGGCAATGCTCTTTGCCCGAAGAGTCTGAATGGAGATGCTTGATGAAAAATCGGTGCTTTGACAGGTTCAGTTCCCCCGAGATTCGGCTCTTGAAAGTGGGGATGGTGGGCGTGGGATGTGCTTCGCTGATCTTCGCAGCCGGGTGTCAGAAGGAAGAAATTCACGCATATCGAGTCCCTCGGGAAGTCAACCGGGCTGCCCCGACGATACCTCAAGCACCGGCGAAGGGAGCAGAGTCATACGCTTCCGATGAGAGCGATGTCGCTTGGACAATTCCGAGCACATGGCACGAGATCGAGACAACCGCCGACATGCGGATCGCCACCTTCCATACCGGAAGTGAGCTCGAAGCAGCGGTTACCGCATTCCCAGGTGATGTTGGAGGGCTCGTTGCCAATGTCAACCGGTGGCGAGGGCAGGTTGGGTTGGATTCAACCGATGAACAAGGGATAGAAGAGCACATCGAGCGCCTCGAAGGCGTTGATGTCATCGTCGTCGATATCCAGGGTGCCGATCAGAGGCTTCTGGGGACGGTGATCGATGTCGGCGATGGGCAGACCTGGTTTGTGAAAGTCATCGGGGCAGCCGATGTAGTCGAGAAAATCAAGGATGATCTGATCGCATTCTCCAAATCGTTCCATATCCATCGCCGAGAGGGTGGCAGCCCCGCGGGTCAACCATCGGGAGAGATGTCGGCAGGGACACCCTCACAGTGGGAGCCGCCCGCCCAGTGGAGTGTCGATCCCGATATGTCACCGATTCTTATGGCGGCCTACTTCGCCCAAGGTGGAGCTCGCATTACGCTGACCTCGCTCACCGGCGAAGGTGGAGGCATGCTCAGCAACATCAACCGATGGCGCGGGCAGGTTGGACTCGCCCAGGTCAGCTCGCTCGACGAGCAACCATCGAGAGACCTTGGCATGGGGGCCTTGCTGGTCGATCTGGTCTCGTCCGATGGGGCAAGCCGCATCGTGGCCGGGATCGTCCCTTTGGGCGAGCAATCGTTGTATTTCAAGCTCACCGGGTCGGAGTCGCAAGTCGAGGAGGAGCTCGAACGCTTTGACGCATTCATCAACGGCGTAGCGATAGAAGGAAGAGTGAATCCATGATCCATAAAATCCTCAAGCCCCTCGCTTCGCTCAAACTCACCGTTGTGATCTTTGCGCTCTCAATTTTCCTGGTCTTTGCCGGGACACTTGCCCAAGTTCATGCGGGCATCTGGACCGTGGTTGACCAATATTTTCGGTCACTGATCGTCCCGATTGAGCTCCAGATTTTCATCCCCAAGGACATCGCCAATATCCCGGGAAGAATCTGGTTCCCCGGCGGGCTCACGCTCGGCACGATCATGCTTGTGAATCTGATTGCTGCACATGCTGTCCGATTCAAGTTCACTAAAAAGCGGATCGGGATCATCGTGACCCACTTCGGTGTAATCCTCCTGCTCATCGGCGAGTTCGTCACCGGGTTCGCAGCCAAAGAAGGGAATATGACGATCCGCGAAGGACAGACGATCAACTACATCGAGAATGTTCGAGCTTCCGAGCTCGCGATCGTTGAGCAGTCTGACCCGAAGGAAGACTTCGTTGTGGTCGTTCCCGAGCGATACATGGCGAGTGGTGAGAAGAGGATTTCGCATGGGCTTTTGCCATTTACAATCGAGGTGAACGAATGGATGCACAACTCCCGTATCCTCGGGCCCACGCAGCCTCAGGGCGAGCGGAAGGGGAAGGCCGACACCGGTGCCGCCCGTGAGCTCGCCGCGATACCTCTGCCCCGCGCCAACGGCGTCGATGGCGCAACGGTCGATGCGCCATCGGTCTATGTCACCATCTACCAAGGCGATCGACGCATCGGGTCATACATGCTCTCGGTGTATATCGACCAGCTTCAGGCGGTCGTGATTGATGGGCGAACCTACTGGATCGGGCTCCGATTTGCTCGGACATACAAGCCCTATTCGCTCCACCTGATCGACTTCAAGCACGACCTCTTCACCGGAACACAGATGGCCCGCAACTATTCGAGCCAGGTCCGATTGGTCGATGCCAACCGGAATGTGGATCGTGAAGTGCTGATCTATATGAATCACCCGTTGCGTTACGCCGGCGAAACTTTCTACCAGGCATCTTATCTTAGAGATGATGCAGGTACCGTATTGCAGGTCGTGAAGAACCCCGGGTGGCTGATCCCCTATGTCTCGTCCACACTCATCACAGTCGGTATGCTCATCCACTTTGGGATGAGACTTGTGCCAGCCTTGCGGAGGCGATCACGATGAAAAAACTACAGCAGATTCTGCCTTGGGTCGTGTTTATCGGTGCGATGCTTTACGCATCACAAGGGTTTATTCGACCAGAGCGAATCGAGAGCCGGTTCGACTTGGACTCGTTCCGCGCAATTCCAGTCTCGGCCGGTGGACGAACAAAGCCGATTGATACCGTTGCACGCAATAGCCTGATGAACCTGAGCGGGCGACAGAGTGTCAAGAAAATCGACGGCGGCGAGATGTCCGCGATCGAGTGGTACCTCGAGCTCGTCACCAATCCCGAGGAGTCCATCAAACGCCGGGTTTTCCGGATCGACCACCCCGATGTGCTTACCTTGGCCGGGCTTGATCAAGAAGATCGGACACGGTTTTCATTCGCCGAGATTTTTCCGGCAGGAAACGAGATCAATCGTCAGGCAATGCTCGCCAGTGATGTCAAAGCCAAAGCCCGGGACCCATTCCAGCGTGCGGTGCTTGTGCTCGGGCAACGCCTGATGCGTTATAGCTCACTCCAGCAGCTCCAAGATCCGTATCTCGTCCCGCCGTTGCGTGTTGGTGAGGATTGGCGATCATTCGTCACCGTGCTCGACGAAGACCCCAACGACCCCGATGCATTGGCCCTGCTCCACATCCTTCAGCGATATCGGGCGAACGATACACAAGGGTTCAACGAGGGGTTGACCGCGTTCTTCGATCTCATCGACACGCAAATCCCCTACGATGCACGCAAGGCACGCTACGAAGTCACCTTCAATCAGGTCCGTCCGTTTTATTCCGCCTCAGTGTTGTATGTGGGCGCTTTTGTCATTGGATGTTTCGGGCTGCTCTTGAGTCAGCTTTCAAAGCCCGAGCTCTCAAAGACGCTCTTGGCGATCATGACGAGCCTGATCGTCGCCGCCTTCATCATCCAGACCATCGGGCTCACCAGCCGAGTCTATCTCCAAGGGCGTCCGCCAATTACGAATCTCTATTCGTCAGCGGTTTTCGTTGGGTGGTTCGGTGTCATTCTCGGGCTCATCATCGACCGACAGATGAAGCTCGGGCTCGGCGGGATCATGGCGTCGGCAATTGGATTTGGAACACTCGTCATCGCCCACAACCTCGGAAGTTCCGGCGACACCATGGAGATGATGCAGGCCGTCCTCGATACAAACTTCTGGCTGGCGACCCATGTGATCGTGATCACCATCGGGTACTCCGCCACATTCTTCGCCGGGTTCCTCGGGATTGCCTATGTGCTCCTGGGGGTCTTTACGCCCGTGCTTGATCGTGAGCGAGGAAAGACACTGGTCAAAATGATCTATGGCGTGATTTGCTTCTCCACCCTGATGAGCTTCGCAGGCACAGTCCTGGGCGGCATCTGGGCCGACCAATCATGGGGACGGTTCTGGGGATGGGACGCCAAAGAGAACGGCGCCGCATTGATCGTGCTGATGAACCTGCTGATCCTTCATGCCCGTTGGGGCGGGATGATTCGGGATCGGGGCCTGGTCATTCTGGCAATCAGTTGCAACATCATCACGGCGTGGTCATGGTTCGGCACCAACATGCTCGGTGTTGGGTTGCATTCTTATGGCTTTACCCAGTCCGCAGTCTTCTGGATCGCCGTGTTTGTCATCAGCCAACTGGTCTTTATGGGGATCGGGATGCTGCCGATGAAACTCTGGCGGAGTCAGTTTGCCCGTGTACCTGTCCCGGCCAAGCCCGAGGAACAAACACCAACTCCGTCTTGAGCTCCGCTCGCATACCCTGCGAGCCAAGTTCAGGGATCGGTACCCGCCGTCGTCGACAAGGTTCACGCCGACGGCGGTTTCTGCGCGCCCAGATTCTTCCACATCGCTGTAAAGAGTGTGTGCGGCAAGAAACACGCGGACTTTGTCCGATTTGTGGCGTTTTGCCTCAGTAATGCGATCCTGAACACAGTTTCACAGGCGAACCGATTTATCGGGCGAAATCCCGTGGGCATTTCCACCCGAAGGTGCATTGCAAGTTGGGATACCGGTCAGAAATGACGATACCAAAGGGAACGAACTGGGAGGGCAGATTCGATCGAAGGCGTATGGGTGGACGCAGGTGCAAGTCCATCATGGGTTAAGAACTCTTGGCAATGCGGGCCACAAACGGCTGTAGATTGAGGAAAGCGTGGAAATGAAAAACAGAGGCCACCAAGATATCAGTGATATGAATCAACCGGTCTTGTTCGATCGTCAGTATGGCTTGAAGCGCAAGTTTATTCTCTGGCTCCTCCTTGTTGCAATGGTGCCTTTGCTCATCGTGAGTGTGGTCAGTTATGGAACCGCAAAGAAAAGCCTTCAAGATTCTGCCCACAAATCCCTCTCAACGATTGCTGTTGATGAGGCATGGCTCATTACCAACTGGTTTGACTATCGTATGGTCGATCTGAAATCACAGGCTGTAAGCCAAAGAACCATTGTGCTCCTCAAAGAGCTGCGCAAAGCGTTCGAGTCAGGAAATGAAGACATTGGCGAGTTCGTCAAAACTCAACGCTGGGCTCGCGTTGTCGACGAATATGCCGACGATTTTCAGGCACACCTGCAACTCAATGGATATTCAGATATCTTGCTTCTGGACAACCAGGGGGACATCGTATTCTCGGTTGCCCGGGGGAATGATCTTGGGACAAACCTTTTCAATGGGCAGTTCGCGGGGACAAAGTTCTCGGCGGCAAGCCGCGAAGCATATGAGAGCGGGGAGATAGTATTCTCAGACCTCGAGTATTACGATTCGGAGACAGAGTCATTGGCAGGCTTCTTGGTCTCGAGTGTGCTCGACCAATCCGGAAACAAAGTGGGGTTGATCGCAGTCCGGATTTCACCTGAGCAAATCGGATTCTCAACTCGATATCAGCACGACCACGACGGGGCGATCCAAGTCTATATCGTTGGGGCTGATGCTCAGGGGGATGGGGCATCGCTTCGTACTCCGCTTCCCGAATGCGCCCAGTGCACTCCAGACGAGAAAGCCCATGCCTTGGACACATCGAGCTATCTTGGCATGCAGATAGATACGCCACAGACCAGGCTTTGGCTTGAGGGGCGTAGGTCAGCCGGGCCTGCATCATCAAGGGCCAAAGAGCAGATCGTCACATACAAAAACCACAATAACGAACAGGTCTTGGGGATTCATCAAGGCATCGAGATTGGTGGGGTGAAGTGGGGAATCATCGCCGAGATCCCCGAGCGCAGCGCATACGCATCGTCAAGCATGCTCTGGCAGTTGATGATTTGGCTTGTTGCAATTACCGGGGCAGTGGTGGTGGTGGTTGCGGTTGCTATCACAAGACGAATTGTTCGTCCGATCGAAGAGCTCTCGCATGTTGCCCGACTCGTTGCGCAAGGAGATCTTTCGCACACATGCCTAGTCAGCTCAAACGATGAAATCGGTGATCTGACAAAGTCGTTCAATCTGATGGTCCTGAATCTTCGCGCCACAATCAACGAGCTCGAAAACCTGAGAAAGGCGCTCGATGAGCATGCCATTGTCAGCACCACAGATATTGGCGGACGGATTATCCAAGTCAATGACGAGTTCTGCAAACTCAGTGGCTATACCAGAGAAGAACTTCTCGGAGAAAAACACAGCATCCTCCGAAGCGGCGAGCACACGAGCCAGTTCTATAAGCAGCTATGGAAAACCATCTCCAGCGGCGACTCTTGGTCGGGAGAGATCAAAAATCGTAGCAAGGACGGCACATACTACTGGGTGTCGGCAACAATTGTCCCCTTCAAAGACAGTCATGGGAAAATTACGAAGTATGTCGCCATTCGAACAGATATCACCGATCTCAAAGAAATCGAAGTGCATCTGGAAGAGGGCAATATCTCCCTCTCCTTCGCCCTTGACGCAGAGCAGGCCATCGCAGACCAGCTAGAACAGTCCGTGATGGATTTCAAGAAACTCGCCTCGACCGACAAGCTCACCGGTTTGCCAAACCGTGGCGTGTTTATCGAACGCCTGGAAGAAGCGATGAAAGAATCAGAGCGCAATGGCGGGAAATATGCGGTACTCTTCTTTGATTTTGATCGATTCAAAGTCATCAACGACAGCCTTGGGCATGATGTGGGCGACGAGCTGCTCTGTGATATCGCCAGAATATTTGAAAACGAACTTCGCCAGGAAGATACCGCAGCGAGATTCGGAGGCGATGAGTTTGTCGTGCTCTTGACCAACCTGAAAGAGTGGGCAGATGCCGAACTCATGGCTGCAAGATTGCTCAGAGCGTTCGATCAGCCTCATCAACTCGGCGGGCATCTGGTCGTATCCACCGCGAGTATCGGATTAGTCACCAATCGCCATGCCTACAAATCCTCAGGCGACATGATCCGCGATGCAGACGCTGCGATGTTCCAAGCAAAGGAAAACGGAAAGGCGCAGGTTGTTCTCTTTGACCAAGCAATGCACGACAAGGCAATGGATCGGCTCGTGCTCGAAGCAGACATCCGGATGGCGCTGGCCAAAGAGCAGTTTAGACTCGTCTATCAGCCAATCGTCGAGTTCGATACCGGAAGGCTCAAAGGGTTCGAGGCCCTTATCCGCTGGGATCATCCCACGCGAGGCATCATCAGCCCCGATATCTTTATCCCGATCGCCGAGGACACCGGGCTCATCAACCCGATCGGGCTTTGGATACTCAGAACCGCAGCAGCACAAATTCAGGCATGGAATGAAAATCGCCATTCCGATCAGAAACTCACCATGAATGTCAATGTCTCAAAGCGACAGCTCTTGGCACCAGAGTTCCTTGATGATGTCCTCGGATGCAAAGAAGAGTACCACCTCAAACAAGGCGAGCTTCAACTCGAAATCACCGAGAGCGTCATCGTCGATGCCCGAAGCAATGTCATCCCGCTGCTGCGCACAATCCGAGAGCACGGCATCCCGATCGTGATGGACGACTTCGGGACCGGAGTGTCATCATTGAGTACGCTTCACTCCTACCCGATTGATGTGCTCAAAATTGACCAGTCATTCATCCGTGTGCTCGACGGCGACCGATCGCTACTCGCGGTCGTCTCCTCGATCGCGGCCCTGGCGGACAACCTGGGAATCCGTACCGTTGCCGAGGGGGTCGAGACCGTTGATGTGGTCGGTTCACTCCAGTCGATCGGGTGCACCTGGGGGCAGGGGTACTTCTTTGCCAAGCCCCTCTCGCAATCCGATGCCGATGCCTACATCGCCAACGATCAGTCGCAAACCAACGCAGCATAAACGCCCACATGATTACCAATGCGGGCATTTGCAGGCCTTGGCATACGCATCAAAACTCAGGCAATCTGCCCGAGTTTGCGTCCGAAAAGCACAAATGCGGACGAAAATATCTGAAATGATTTGCTATACTGTGCCTGACGCATGAGCTTAGGGGGGCGGCGTATTCGGTTTGTGCCGAGGGCAGTCGGCAGTGGGTTCCGCCGAGGCCCGTTGGAGTGGGGCGAAACGAAGAGAGAAGTAATGGCACAACGAGCCAAAGTCAAAGACGAGCATCGCACGCGTCAGTATGGGTATTGGCGTGCAGCATCGCTTGTTGGCGTGTACCTCTTCATGGGGCTGCATATCGCCCATTGGAAAATCGCAGGCAAAACACTCGCCCCGCTCGAACTCAACGAAGTCATGTACACCCTCGAGCTCGGCATCCTCACCGCCGGGTTCATCTTCATGATCTTGGCGATGATCTCCGTGCTGATCGTCGGACGGTTCTTTTGCTCGTGGGGATGTCACATCCTCGCCCTCGAAGACCTGAGCTCTTGGCTGCTCGAAAAGATCGGGATCCGTCCCAAGCCAGTGCGCCTGCGGACGCTGCTGCTGGTTCCACCGGGTGCGATGTTTTATATGTTCGTCTGGCCTCAGATTTCCAGATTGATCGACGGGCGCGAGATGCCTGTGCTTCACATCACCACCGACGAATCCGGATGGGCATCATTCATCACCGATGACTTCTGGCGAAATTTGCCCGGCCCGGGCGTGATTATTTTTACTTTCTTCGTTGTAGGATTCTTGATCGTGTACCTGCTGGGCTCACGATCCTTCTGTCGATATGTGTGTCCGTATGGCGCATTGTTCTCATTGGCCGATCGCGTGGCACCGGGGAAGATCGTGGCGCTGGGCGATTGTACGCAATGCGGCATCTGTACCGCCAAATGCTCATCGGATATCCGGGTCCACGAAGAACTTACCGTCTTCGGCAAGGTCGTGAGCCCATCGTGCCTCAAGGACCTCGATTGTGTCTCAAGCTGTCCCGAGGGGGCGATCGGGTTCGGATTCACCAAGCCCTCATTCTTCAAGTCATGGAAGCGGGTTGACGGGGTGAAAAAGCCTCGATATGACTTTTCGCTGCTCGAAGAGGGGCTGATGGTCATCGTCTTCCTCTTTGTCTTCTTTACGCTACGCGGACTCTACGATATCTTCCCGTTTATGCTCAGCATGGCTTTGGCAGCCATCTTTTCCTTTGGCACGCTCAAAGCGCTCAGGCTCATCTATGCCGAGCATGTGCGACTCAACAACTTTCAGCTCAAAATCAAGAACAAGCGCACACCCTCGGGAACCATCTTCGCCCTGATCGTGCTGGTGCTCGCCGGACTCACCGTCCACAGTGCGTTTATTCGCTACCACGAGTTTTCCGGGTGGCGAACAGTCAGGATGCTCGAGCACCCCGAAGCCAACCCCGAGGGCTTCGACGCCGGGGCTGCGGTCGAGACTGCTCTGGCGCATCTCTCGTCGGCCAACCAGTGGGGGCTCCATTCCCCGCCCAAACTGATTCAAAAACTCGGAGAGCTGAGGGTCGCTGCTGCCCAATCAATCGCCGACGAAGGGGATACGGACAAGGCAATCGACCAACTGCTGACGATTATCGAAGAGTACCCCGATCTTGCGATCGCCCACTACAACCTCGGGGGGCTCTTTGCAACAACCGGGCGAGAATCCGAAGCGATCACCCAGTTTGAAGAATCCTTGAGGCTCAACAAAAACGATCCAGATACCTGGAACACACTGGGATACCTATTGCTCAATCAGAAGCGATATGAGAATGCCGAGTACTGCTTTCGAGCAGCCATCGAACGAAACCCCGAGTTCGCCCACCCGCATTTTAACCTGGCCCGCCTGCTGGCCAATCAGGGACGAATCGATGAAGCCGAGTTCCATCTCAAGCAAGCCGCCACGCTTGATCCCGAGACCTACGGGCAGTTTATCACCAGCGGCGGAGGGGCGGGCAGCCCGGCACCATAACATCCCGCAACTCCTTTGCGATCCTATTCCATCGCAGGTACGGATACGCCTCCTTTCTCATTTCGTGTGAGCGATCTGCCAATATTGCCCATCGAGTAACGGAGAATCGCCCTGCGCATGGGGCTGGGCATGAATCAGGCATATCCGTATTTGATGCATCTGATCCGAGGGCAAAAAGCAGACATTTGACGCGCCAGCGTGCTAGGATAATCCCTCAATGAAATGCGATCCATTACCAATCATCATTCAAGGCGGCATGGGCGCAGCGGTCTCAAGCTGGTCTTTGGCCAATGCGGTCGCTCAAAATGGGCAGCTTGGCGTGGTTTCAGGCACCGCCCTCGATGTCATCCTCGCCAGGCGCCTTCAGATTGGCGACCCTGGCGGACATATCCGCAGGGCGCTGGCCCGATTCCCCATTCCGGGGGTTGCCCAGCGCATCCTCGATCGGTACTTCATCGAAGGCGGCAAGCCTGAGAATGCCCCATTCAAGGGCAAACCGGTCCCGTCTCATAAGCCCTCGCGCCACCTCGAAGAGCTGCTCGTCGCGTCGAACTTCGTCGAGGTCTTTCTTGCCAAAGAAGGGCATGATGGATTGGTCGGGATCAACTTCCTCGAAAAAATCCAGGCGCCCAACCTCCCTTCGATCTATGGCGCCATGCTCGCGGGTGTCTCTGCAATCCTCATGGGCGCAGGCATCCCCAAAGCCATCCCCGGGATACTCGATCGCCTCGCTCGAAAAGAGCCCGTCGAGCTCCGCCTCGATGTCCAAGGGGCAGAGCGAGGCGAAGAGTTCTTCACCCATTTCGATCCAAACGCATTCTGTGAAGGCCAAGCGCCCGAGCTCGACCGACCCGATTTCATCGCCATCGTCTCGTCGGCGACACTCGCAAGCATGCTCGCTCGCAAGGCCAGCGGCAAGGTCGACGGGTTCATCATCGAAGGGCCCACCGCAGGCGGACACAATGCACCACCACGCGGGAAAATGCAGCTCAGCATCGAAGGCGAACCAGTCTATGGCGGCCGGGACGCTGCCGATCTCGATGCCATCAAGGCGCTGGGGCTCCCGTTCTGGCTCGCAGGCTCCTACGCCGAGCCCGAGCGTGTCTCCCAAGCGATCAAGGCCGGGGCGGTCGGCGTCCAGGTAGGCACCGCTTTCGCGTTCTGCGAAGAATCAGGGCTCGATCACCACCTGATCCGCGAGACAATCGGGATGAGCAAAGCCGGGCAGGCCAAGGTCTTTACAGACCCGGTTGCTTCGCCCACAGGATTCCCATTCAAAGTCCTCGAGATGGAAGGCACCCAATCCGACCAAGATATCTACGAACAAAGGGCACGCATCTGCGACCTTGGATATCTTCGCCATGCCTACAAAAAAGACAACGGCAAGATCGGATGGAGATGCCCGTCCGAACCCATCGACGATTACCTCAAAAAGGGCGGCGACATCGAAGAAACCCGCGGACGAAAATGTGTCTGCAATGGGCTCATGGCCAATGTCGGGTTGGGACAAATCCAAGACAACGGCGAGCTCGAAAAGCCCTTGGTCACTTCCGGAGATGATGTCGCTCGGATCGCCCGATTCCTCAAATCAGGCGCATCCTCCTATTGTGCCGCCGAGGTCATCGAATACCTGCTCAAAGACCAGGACCAGTCCGTCTCAGGGGGCTCTGACACCTGTGCCGCACCCTAAAGCAATGCCTGCCAGGGGTTTGCAGCGAGTATTTTGGGCTTTCTCAGGGGCAGGCTGGATATTGTGCCCCTGATCCCCTATTCTTGGCTCCGCGATGTGGCCTATCGGGATCACAAGGCGATCAACTCATGCCGGCGTCCCCACGATCACGCGATATGCGTTTCGTGATGTTCCGGTTTTCACAGGCCCCCGATGCCTGACTCACCGGAACCGGATTCCACAAACCAAGAAGAATACTCTATGAAGTTTACAGAACTGAGGCTCGCAGAGCCCATCGTTCGCGCGGTCGCCGACAAAGGCTACTCGATCCCATCGCCTATCCAAGCCCAATCCATCCCCGTCGCGCTCGAAGGGCGCGATATCCTCGGATGCGCCCAGACCGGCACGGGCAAGACCTGTGCCTTTGCACTGCCCATCTTGCATCGCCTGAGCGATCCGAGCAACTCGACAGGCAAGAAACGAGGCGGGCACCGTGCCCGTTCACCTCGCGCATTGGTGCTGTGCCCAACACGCGAGCTGGCGATGCAAATCTTCGACAGCTTTGTAAGCTATGGCAAGCATCTCAGACTCCGCCACGCTGTCGTCTTCGGCGGCGTCTCGCAGGGCAAGCAGGTTCGTTCGCTTCGTGAGGGTATTGATGTCCTCGTTGCCACGCCGGGTCGTCTGCTCGATCTGATCAACCAAGGGCACATTGATCTCTCCGAGATTGAAACCCTGGTGCTCGACGAAGCCGACCGCATGCTCGACATGGGGTTCATCAACGACATCCGCAAGATCGTCGCGATGACCCGCGAAGACCGCCAGACGCTGTTCTTCTCAGCGACCGTCTCGCGTGAGATTCGCAGGCTTTCCGATTCGATCCTCACCAACCCGGTGAGCATCGAGACCGCGAAGGAATCAACCACAGTCGAAGCCATCGACCAACGAATCTACATGGTCGAGCGCGAGCACAAGCCGGTGCTCCTCGAACGGATGCTTGGTGACCCAGAGGTCGGCCGGGCGTTGGTCTTCTCAAAGACCAAATACGGATGTGATAAGCTCGTCAAGGTTTTACGCCGGGCCAACATCGACGCCGAGGCAATCCATGGCGACAAAACCCAGAACGCACGCACCCGGGCGATGCGCCGATTCAAATCCGGCTCGACCAAAATCCTCATCGCTACCGACATCGCATCGCGCGGGATTGATGTCGATCAGATCACCCACATCATCAACTACGACATGCCCCTCGATCCAGAAACCTATGTCCACCGCATCGGACGCACTGCCCGCGCGGGGGCCCAGGGCGTGGCGATCTCATTCTGTGGGTTCGATGAGATCGGGCTCTACCGCCAGGTCGAACGCCGATCCAATATCCAGATCGAGGTCGCCCTTGATCATGATGACCTGACCTTCGATGCGCCGCCACCATCACGCTCAGTCCGCAAATCGCGATCGGGCGGCGGATATCAAGGCAGCCGCAAGCCTCGGACCAGCGGGCGAAAATCCTTCGCTGCTCGCAACAGCAACGGGTACGGTTCGCGTGCTGATGAGTCCCAATCGGGCCCACGCACCAAATCGCGTTCCGGAGGCAAGTACCGCAAGCCAAACGACGGCGGCCGAACCGATCGCGACTTCGCCGATACCAATATCGACGCACGATCAGCGAGTCGAAACGATGCTTCGGGGTACGCAGGCACCGGCGTGCGCACCAAAAAGACCAAGCCCAAAATCAAGGTCAAATCCAAAGGCAAGGTCAAAGCTTCAGCTGGAAAACCTGCCAAGGCAGGGGCAAGTTTCTCCGCCAGAACACCCAAGCCCAAAAAGGGCAACGGGTACCCCCGCAACAAGCCCGGCGCAGGCGTACGAAAAACCACAGCTGCTGCACGGTAGAGTGCACGACACGCGGTCGTTTTAGCAGTTGGTGATGTATTGCCGCATCGCCTTGACCTCGATGCTCAGCTCGGCGTTCATCGCCGCATTGAGATCACCAATCGAGATCATCCCCACGAGCGAGCCATCGTCGACCACCGGGAGATGCCGGATGTGCTGAAGGGTCATGATTCGGCGGACATCACTGAGCGAAGTCTCGGGACAGCACGAGATCACATTTCGCGTCATGACATCGCCGACCTGCGTGGTCGTCGGGTCGCGCTGGGCGGTGACGACGCGGGTGAGGATGTCTCGCTCGCTGATGATCCCGACGAGCTCGCCGAAGGGATCGGTGACGACCAGTGACCCGATGCGATGCTCGTTCATGAGCCGGGCAGCTTCGAGCACACTCGCCGCCTGCCCGATCGCATGGACGCGTTCGATGCGTTGTGTGCCAAAGTCGCCTTCGTTCCAGTGTTTCTTGTTGGCGAGGAGTTGAGATACGCTGTGCATGATCGATTCCTTTCGATGCGATCAGCGTACCGTCGTTGACTCTACTTCGTCGTTTCCGCGTCAAAACGGTACCCGATCGAGAACAACTCCATTATCCATAATTCGGCGACCAAGGGAAGAAAAAAACGCGACGAATCACCAGCACCCCCCGTAAACAAGGGCAAACAGCACCAAAAAACGCGAAAATAAAAGGATTATGGCGTCAGAACCGCAGAGTCGATCGGCTCAAACTTGGCGGTAAAGTGGCGAAGGGCTGCGGGTTCTTCGGTGATTCGGTACCCCACAAGCGAGCTCGCCTGCTCCTTCACCTCCATGATGATCTCGATCACATAGTCGATATGCGACTGGGTATAAGTTCGCCGAGGAATCGCCAGACGCACCAGTTCCATGTGCGCATGCTCGCCCATCATCACCGACCCGATCTCGCAACTCCGAATCCCGCCCGCTTCATAGAGGGCACAGGCCAATGCTTGTCCGGGGAACTGTTCTTTGGGAATATGCGGACAAAACGCGGCAGCATCAATATAGATCGCGTGACCACCAGCCGGGCGAACAATCCCGATCCCGGCTTCGAGGAGCTTCTCGCCGAGGTATTCCGTCGAGCGAATTCGATACCGCAGATAATCCTCCCGAAGCACCTCACGAAATCCCACAGCCATCGCTTCAAGATCGCGCCCCGCCAACCCGCCATAGGTCATGTACCCTTCGGTGAGGATCAGCAGGTTGCTCGTCTTATCGAAGAGCTTGCGGTCACGGAACAACAGCACTCCTCCGATATTGACCATCCCGTCCTTCTTCGAGCTGATCGTGGCACCATCGCAGAGATCAAACATCTCGCGTGCAATATCCTCGACCGGGCGATCGCCTTGCCCGGGCTCACGCTGCTTGATGAACCAGGCATTCTCTGCAAACCGGCACGCATCCAAAAAGAACAGCTTGTCGAACCGGTCGCACAGCGCACGCACCCCGCGGAGGTTCTCGAGTGATACAGGCTGACCACCGATGCTGTTGCAAGTCACCGTCACCATGACAAACGGCACATCATCGCCCCGCTCACTGAGCAGTTTCTCGAGCGCATCGAGGTCCATGTTGCCCTTGAAAGGCGAATCCGTTGCGGGGTTTTGCCCGTCAGCGGTGAGCAGGTCAATCGTGGCGCATCCGCTGTGCTCGATGTTGGCCCGCGTCGTGTCAAAATGGGCATTGTTGGGGACAAGCTTGCCTTTCCCATCGCCTGCCGATCCGATCATGACCTCGACGAGGAGCCGTTCGCTTGCGCGCCCTTGGTGTGTGGGGAGGATGTGCTCGATCCCGGTGATGTCCACCATGACATCTCGAAACCGGAACCAGCTCGGCGCGCCCGCATACGACTCATCGCCTCGCATCACCCCGGCCCATTGCTCCGAGCTCATCGCCCCGGTGCCCGAATCGGTCAATAGGTCGATCATGACATCCTGCGAGGGGATCGCAAAGAGGTTGTAGTGGGCCGCTTTGAGACAATCCACGCGTTGTTCGCGTGTGGTCATTCGGATCGGCTCGACAGATTTGATACGGAAAGGTTCGATAATGGTTTTCATAACCGAGTATAGGTCGCCAGATCAAATCTTCCTTGAAAACCACCCATTGTTCGGAGCCTATCTGGACAGGAAGGCGAGCCGTCTCAGACGCAAATCTGACGAGGCGTGTATGGGGAACAGCGACGGCATGCTCCGCGATATTCTTCATGATCGAGGTGGGGGAGGATTCCTATTTTGGACTTTTTGCAATGTGATCGCGACTGTGATTGAAGTTACAGGCAGCTCTGGAATTTTCCAAAAAGCCATAAGTTTGTGCTGTTTTCTGCTGGACTATTCGCATCTGAGTACCGATCCATATTTCAGTTGCTTCAGGCAGTCACAGAACTCAACTCGTCTACTACAAAAGGAACTCCTCATGTCCATCCGAATCAAACTCATTATCCTCCTGATGATCCCCACGCTTGCGTTCGGGGTATTCGCATTCACAACATTCACAAAGGCACAGCGCCAGCTCGAAGAGAATACGACCATCGAGGAGCTTGCCCAACTGGCTGCGGATATGAGCCTTGTGCTCCACGAGACCCAGAAAGAACGCGGGTTCACCGCGGTATTCCTCGGGAGCAGCGGCAAGAAGATGGGCCCAGAGCTACGCACACAACACGCATATACCGATGAGAAGATTGCCAAGCTCAATCACGATATCGAGAATATTCCAGAGAAGCATCTGACCAAGACGCTGAGCATGAAACTCAGTGATGCGCTTCAGATGCTTGACAAACTCCAATCCATGAGGCAGCAGGTTTCATCATTGAGCATCCCGACCGCTGAGGGGATCGAGTACTACACATCAATGAATGCGAAGTTTCTCAAGCTGATCGGGACGATCGCACACGAGAGCAGCGACCCATTTCTTTCGCATGAGCTCGCAGCATACACCAACTTCCTCAAAGCAAAGGAACGGGCGGGGATTGAGCGGGCAGTTCTTGCAGGTGCATTCTCAGAAGATTCATTTGCACCAGGAAAAGCTGCGATGCTGAGTGCACTGCAGAGCGCGCAGGAAAACTACATCGACGCCTTCGGATCAAACTGTTCACAAGAGGCATGGGAAGCGTATGAAAACGCCTTGTCCGACCCAGCGTTTAAGAAGGTCGAAGAGTTCCGCAAGATTGCTGCGGAGCATGCAGAAACCGGTGGGTTTGGGGTTGACCCAGCATCGTGGATTGCTGCAGCGACCAACCGGATCAACAAGCTCAAAGAGGTCGAAGACAAGATGACCGAGATCATCTTGTCGAGCGCCCACTCAAGCAAGGCCCAAGCTCGCTCGACAATGCTCACCGTTGGGATTGTCAGCATATCGGTGCTCGGATTGACCATCTTCTTTGGATGGCTGATTATGAGTCACATGATTATCAAGCCGCTCCATGCAACGGTTGATGCGCTGTGCACAATCGCTCAAGGCGATCTGACCGTCGAGCTTCCCAAAGGGCGAAACGATGAGATCGGGGCGATGTCGGTTTCGCTCAATACCATGACCAAAGCCCTCTCCGACCTGATCGGCAATATCACCAGGTCATCACTCGAGGTTGCCTCAGCAGCGACCGAGGTCTCCGCCAATGCCGAGGAGATCGCAGCGGGCATGTCCGAGCAGTCGGACCACCTCAATCAGGTCTCTGCGGCGATCGAGGAGATGAACGCTTCGATCAGTGAAGTCGCAGGCAAGAGCGCGCACGCCGAGACACTCGCCAGCGATTCAGGACGACAAGCCCACGATGGAGGCGAAGTGGTTGGGCACACCATCTCAGGAATCCAGAGTGTCGAAACACTGGTCAATGCGTCGGCCCAGAATGTCAGCGAACTCGGTGAGAAAAGCGAGCAGATCGGTCAGATCATCGAAACCATCAACGACATTGCCGATCAGACCAACCTCCTGGCCCTCAATGCAGCGATTGAAGCAGCCAGAGCGGGTGAGCACGGTCGAGGGTTCGCAGTGGTCGCCGACGAAGTCCGCAAACTCGCCGAGCGCACAACAGAAGCGACCGCTGAGGTTTCTGATTCCGTAAGTCTGATTCAAACCGAGACGCAGACCGCGGTGCAGTCGATCAATAGCTGTCAATCTGAGATGACCCAAGGCGTGACCTATGCCAAAAAGGCGGGCGACTCGCTCGAGTCCATTGTCCAGGCCAACGAAGCAGTGACGATGGAAATCTCAGGAATCGCTGCAGCGACCGAAGAACAGGCTTTGGCGTGTAGTTCACTAAGTGAGAATATCGAGCAGATCAGCGGATTGATTCAACGCTCATCCGATGGCGTCCGTGAAGCGGCATCGGCTGCGACCAACCTCTCGGCCAACGCGGAGGAACTCCAGGCAATGGTTCAGCGATTCAAGGTGGACTGATAAGGCGCCTGGCAAGGTGGGCCCTGATGAGCTGACCTGATAGACCTTCGGCCCGAGAACTTGGCTTTGGGGATGATTCAAACCATTCCAATAATCCATTCCAACAAAGGCCCCCGCATTTGCGGGGGCCTTTGGGTTGATGAGCAGATGGAATTCCACTCACTCTTCAAGGAGCACAGCCGATCCGGAGACGGGTTCAAATCGGCACTGGAAGAACCGGAGATATTCGGGCTCATAGGTGATTTTCAAACCCTGGACCCGCTCGGGGTTTTCGAAGAGGTGAATCACCGACTCGGCGGTGACATCCATGTGCGCCTGGGTATAGACCCGCCGAGGGATGGTCAGGCGCACGAGCTCAAGATTGGGATACCGGTTCTCGCCCGTTTCAGGATCGCGCCCTGCCGAAACGGCACCGCGTTCCATCGAGCGGACCCCCGAGTCCACATAGAGTGCAGCTGCCAATGCCTGGGCGGGGAACTGGTCTCTTGGTAAGTGGGGGAGGAATCGGGCCGCATCAAGGAATATCCCGTGCCCACCGATCGGGCGGATGATTGGCACGCCTGCATTGATGAGTTTCTCGCCGAGGTATTCGACCTGCCCGATGCGCGCACGGATGTGGTCATACTGCACGGACTCGGCGATCCCAACAGCCATCGCTTCCATATCGCGCCCTGCCATGCCCCCATAGGTGTGTAGCCCCTCATAAACGACGACCATGTTGCGTGCCTTCTCGGCGAGCTTGTCATCATTGAGCGCGAGGAACCCGCCGATGTTGACCAACGAATCCTTCTTCGCGCTCATCGTGCATCCATCGGTGTGCGAGCAGATTTCACGGAGAATCTCGGCGATGGTTTTCTCGGCGTATCCCTCCTCGAGCTCCTTGATAAAGTAGGCGTTTTCAACCGCCCGCGTCGCATCAAGGAATACCGGGATATCGTGCGCATGGCAGAGTTCGCAGATGGCTTTGATGTTCGCCATCGAGCAGGGCTGGCCGCCAGCCATATTCACATTCGTCTCAAGTGAGAGATATGGAATCCGATCGGCACCGACCTTGTCAATCAGTGCCTGCATCTTTTTCAGATCGACATTACCCTTGAATGGGAACTCGCTTGTCGGATCATGTGCTTCGTCGCAGATAACATCGACGAACTGTCCGCCACAGAGCTCTTGGTGGAGTCGTGTGGTGGTGAAGTACATGTTGCCTGGGACATAATCGCCTTTGCGAATGGCGATCTGGCTGAGCAAGTTTTCTGCGCCGCGTCCTTGGTGGGTCGGGATGAGGTGCTTGTACCCGTAGTATTGCCGGACTGCTTCTTCGAGCTTGTAGTAGTTCTTTGAACCTGCGTAGGCCTCGTCGCCGAGCATCATCGCTGCCCATTGACGATCGGACATCGCGGTCGTTCCTGAGTCGGTCAGCAGGTCGATATAGACATCGTCGCTCCGCAGGAGGAAAGTGTTGTGACCCGCCTGGCGGATCGAAACCGCCCGCTCTGAGGGGGTGGTCATACGCAGATGTTCGACCATCTTGATCTTGTAAGGCTCAGCCCAAGAACGAATACTCATCTGTTTCTACTCCTTCAAAATTGCGGTTTGACGGGAATCATCCCGTTTTATTGAGGATAAAAGTGTATGCAATCGTTTTGGAGGCGAGACACCTTTCCAATGGGTTGTCTCGATATTTTTAGAACAATGCAAACACAACCCAAGCGCAAAGTAAAAAAGTCCGTTTTCTGGCGAATTATCCTTGTTTGAAGCAAAGTTTTCCAATACGGTGTACGACAAAGGCAATTAGGAGAAAATTGTCTGATTTTGACAATTGGAGGAGTCATGCAAGTCACGCGATCAACCATCGTAATGTCCGTCTGTGCGGCGTCGGCAGGTGCTGTGTTGCTTTTGCTCGGTGCAGCCGGGCCGCAGGAGGCGAAGCCGGCCGGGCATCCCACCAAGACGGATATCCGGAGCGATGTCAGTATTCCGGACGACTCGATACACAATGGGTTGGGCAAATCGCAGCTCAGTGACTTGCCTCCTGTTGAGACCGCAGATGGGCGGTTTATCGAGCAGGTGATGCGCGATAGCTCACGCGGCGAACTCTTTCCAAAGTGCCTCGTCTGCCACGGCGATCTCGAGAATGCAACCGTCAATATGGGCTTTGATCTCGACTGCGTGTTCTGCCATGGCGGCGATCCCAACTCCGAGATCAAGGAGATCGCCCATGTCCTGCCCACGCTTCCCGTCATCATGGATAAAACCGTCGCGCCGTTGGACTATGACCTGCCCTATCAGCAGTTCGTCAATCCATCGAACCTGCGTGTCGTTGAAAACACCTGCGGCGCGTGCCATCCGTTCAAAGCAGAGAATATTCTCAAGAGCATGATGGCCACCGCGGCCGGTCACTATGCCGGTGGGCTTTACCAGAATGGTGTGGTCAAAACAAAGACCCCGATCTATGGCACCTTTGCCGTCGAAGATAACGACGGCGTCGTCCCCTACGAAAGAGGAGCAGTGCAAAGCCTCGAAGACCTGATCGAATATGACCCTTCGGGAGACCCATTCAACAACGCAACCCACTTCGCTGCGGTGCCGGCTCAGGCCTGCGCCCGGTGTCACCTGTGGTCGCGTGGGAAGGGGTATCGCGGTGCTGAGAATGCTGCGGGCACCTATCGAGCAGACGGGTGCGCAGCATGTCATATGATCTATGACAACGATGGGCTCTCGCGCAGTGCCGATATGACCATCGATCACACCGAGACAGGGCATCCTCGTGTCCATGTCATCACCAAGCAGATCGAAACCGCCCAGTGTATCCATTGCCATCATCGTGGTGCGCGGATCGGGCTCAACTTCACCGGGCGATCACAGATGCCGCCGCGCCTGCCCAGCGGCCCAGACTACATCGGCACAACCGATGAGAAGTTCAACAGCAACTACCACTACACGATTGATGCGGTCAATCCAAAAGATGTCCACTTCGAAAGAGGGCTCGATTGCATCGATTGCCATACCCCCAACGGGATTATGGGCGATGGCAATATCTATGGGCATATGGACCAGGCAACCAAAACCGAGTGTCGGATGTGCCATGGAATGCCCGGCGAACTCCCCATCATGATCGATCATGACGGGTTGCAACTGAGCAATACCTACTTCGAAGGCGGCGAGGCCAAACTCGAACGAAAAGTCGATGGCGTGGTGCACACCATCCCGCTGGTCAAAGATATCGTCGATCCAGAATCGCCAAGCTACAACGCCAAGGCGGCGTGCGCGATGAACGATAACCACCTCAAGGATGTGGGCGGGCTCGAGTGCTACGCATGTCATTCGGCATGGACGCCAAACTGTTTCGGGTGCCATTTCGAGCGCGACGAACGATTCACAGGGATCAACTTGGTTACGCGCAACGAAGAGGTCGGGCGCGTGAGAACCAACAACAAGGTCTTTGTGACCCTGCGTCCATTCTTCATCGGCCCGAACAGTGAAGGGCGGGTTGCGCCGTATCTCGTCGCGTGTCAACCAATCGCTGATGTGACCGCCCCGGATGGGACGAAGATTCTTGATTACCAGATGCCTCAGACTGTCAAGGGGGTTTCCGGGCTCGCGATGAACCCGGTCCAGCCTCACACGGTGCAGGGTCCTGGCAATGTGCGGACATGCGCCGAGTGCCATCGTTCGCCTGCGTCGCTTGGCATGGGCACGGGGAGCTACTCGCTCGCCCGCGACTTTGCCTATCTCTCGACTCCCACAGGTATCCAGGTCTATGACCGGCGTACCGATCCAGAATCACCATCGCTCGTGACAACGCTTGATGTGACGGATCCGCAGGGGATGGTGAGTCGTCCCGATGTGGTTGAAGGCACCGCCGATGCGCTCTATGTCGCAGCGGGCACGGACGGGCTGGTCGGGTTCTATGTCGAGAACAGCCCGATGGCTGCTCCGGTGACACTCGTGAGCGATATCAACGCGATTGATGTCGCCCGTGTTTCCAAGTATTTCTACATCGTCGATCAGGATGTCGGTGTGCATGTGTATGACAGTTTGGAGGGCCCAAATGCCCTGAGCAATACGCCGCCGGCGTTGTCGTACAACGGGCTCCGTGAGCCTAGGTATATTACCACGATTGACATCCCCAACGCCCAGCGCGTGCTGGTCTGGGGCATCCATCTCTTCGTGTCTGCGGGCACCGACGGGATGGTCGTTGTGAACATCGCCGATCAGCGAAATCCGGTGATCGAGGCAACACTCTCGGGCATCAACGCCCAGGATGTGCGCGTCTATTCCCATTACCAGAATGGGCAGGACTTCGCGGTGCGGGCATATGTGGCCGATCCTGATGTGGGTGTGCATGTCGTTGACCTGCTCCCCGATGTCAACGCCCCGACCTTGGTGCAAACGATTCCGCTTCCTGGCGCGGTCGATCTTGATACCTACACCGCCTGGCTCATCGGGAACGAAACCACTGCTTCGTTCGAGCACGACTATCTCTATGTCGCTGCGGGGGCATCCGGGTTCTATATCTTTGATATCACCGAGCCTGATAATATCTATCAGGTTGTCGCGATGACCAATCTCGGAGGCAGCATCGAATCGGTCGATGTCGCGAGTGAGATGGCACCTCCGGGTGTCGATGACTATGCACTCTTGGCCAACTCGGTTTCCGGGCTCCAGGTGGTTGATGTCACCAGGCCCACCAAGCCGGTGTTCATGGGCACACATTCAGCGCCCGGAGCCAACGATGTCTTCGTTGAAGTCCAGCAGCTCGATCGGTTCCTCAATGAGGAGGGCGAGCAGCTCAAAGAGAACTCGCATCCATTCATCAGAAACTTCTCGCGAGCGGATGTGGTCCGGATCTTGTCGACCCCGATTGCGGATTGCTGCTGCGGACCTGCACCGGTGAAGGGCAATCCTGATCTTGATGGGAACGGGGATGTCAACCTCTTTGATCTGATGCAGTTGCTCCGATCCTTCGGGACTGAGAGTGCTGTAGGCGATCTCAATGCCGACGGGCGGGTCGATATGGCCGACATCCTGCTGATGCTCGAAGCGATGCAGGAATAGATGCCCGCGACATCATCTGCGGTGTTCGCTCTGTATTGAGTCACTCTGTGAGCCCCTTGCAAATGGTATACCATCATTTGCAAGGGGCTTTTTCTTGAGCAGAGATCGTTTCCGCTGGAGAACCGCCGAGTCTTGCTGATACCATCTCCATACCCAAACATGCAGCCGAACCTCCTCGTCAACTCAAAATGGAAGACCCATGCGCACACCACCGGCGTCCAACGCTATGCCCATGATCTGAGCGAGGCGCTGGCCGATGCCGGGCTGGGCTTTGACCAGGCAATGCCAGAGCCCGGACCGATCTGGAAATCGACCCTTTGGGAACAACGCACGCTCCCCAAACTCGCCCGCCAATATCAGGTGCTCTTGTGCCCGGCCAATATGGCTCCGTTTGCTTTGCACCGCGATGTTCGGTTGGTGGTGACGATTCATTGCCTGCGATTCTTTTTTCATCCCGAAAACTATCCCCGCGCCTTTGTCAACTGGTACCGATTCGCCATCCCCAGAATCATCGCGCGGGCAGATTCAATCCTGGCGGTTTCGCAAGCAGCAGCGGACGAGATCGGGCATGTCTACCCTCAGGCGATCGGCAAGCTCAAGGTGGTTTATCCGGGGGTGTCGCGTATGTTCAATCCTCAAGGTGTCCGAGGCGATAGTGAAATCCCTCCGGGATCATATTGGGTTTTTATGGGCAATGCTGCGCCCGCCAAGAACCTCCGCGTTGCGCTCGAAGCGCTGCAACATGCAGGGCATGCGCATCGCCTGGTGCTTCTGGGGGTTACTCAGGATCAGCTCGATGCCCTGAGCGTGGTGTATCCATCGGAGCGAGTGATTCCGATGGGGCATGTCAATGATGCAGCCCGTATCGCTGCGATCCTGCGTGGGGCGATAGGGTTGGTGGCGCCGAGCCTGTACGAGAGCTTTGGGCTGCCCATCATCGAGGCGATGGCGTGCGGGTGTCCGGTCATCGCTTCGGATATCCCCGCCCATCGTGAAATCGGACGCGAAGCGCCGATGTATATTGCGCCCGATCAGTGCAGTCAATGGGGCGCAGCGATGAACCAACTCACGCATGATCCAGCCATTATCAAGACCAAGCGAGCGCAAGGGCTTGGGCGGGCAGCTGATTTTTGTTGGAGAAGGGCTGCGATGCAAGTCATGGGTATCATCACCAGCGTCAACGAGCCCGAGTCGATGAACCCATGAACACCTCTGCACCCTCAGCCGATGTTGTTATTTGCACAAGAGATCGCCAAGACGACCTGCGTGCGTGCCTGCGTAGCATCGAGGTCCAGCGACCTCTGCCAACTCGCGTGATCCTTGTCGCAGGCAGTGATGATTCTTGCCCACAGGAGATACTCGATCAGTTCCCAACGCTGTGCATAAGGGTGGTTGAATGTTTCGAGCACAATATTTCTCGCTCGCGTAATGCCGGGCTTGATTGTGCCCAGGCGCAGGTCGTGCTTTTCATTGATGATGATGCCCGAGCGAGGCAGGGGTGGGTGCAAGCATATCTTGATGCTTTCGATCAGCATCCGCAGGCATGGGCGATCGGAGGCGATGTTTTCGACTCGCGCCACATTCCCCCCACGCCAGAGTTTATACGCGGGCTTGTTTCGCCATTGGGAAAACAGATTCCAGTCCGTTCAAATGCACCGCACAAAGAACCCAGAAACTATTTTGCCAATGTAAAGGGATGCAACTTCGGTGTCCGTCGGCAGGCGGTGATGGGTATTGGTGGGTTCGATCCATTCTTTGCGTTCGCCTTTGATGAATCGGACCTGATCCTGCGCATCCATCGCAATGGGGCCCAGGTTGCTTATGCGCACGGCGCAATTGTGGATCATGCCCATACACCGGGACACTATCGGTTCGCCGATCCGCTCGATCGCGATTGGCGCGTCGAATACGCCAGCCATACCATGTTCATGCTCAAGCATGCTTCGGGGGCAAATCGAATCTTTGGGCGACTTGTTGTCTATCGAAGGCTTGCCAAACTCACACTCGCTGCATCTTGGGGCGTGCTTTGCGCCCAAATCAGTTTGAGCCGACTGATCGAGATTCTTCGCTCAGCCAACCAAGGTATCCGCGATGCCACAAGAGCGATGGGATGAGGCAATAGACCTAGGCCGTGCCTGACGGCTCGTTCTCTCACACAAAGGCACCATCTTTTCGCCTCCCCCGTAAACGAGCCGTCAGGCACGGCCTAACAGGTGAGTATGGTTGAGCGATACCGCTTGATTGTATCTTCAGTCGAGAGTTCTTCAAGCGAAGTTCCATTCTCAATCTGAATCACACGGGTGCAGGTGTTGGCGATCAGTTGCATCGAGTGTGAAACGATGACGACTGTGAGGTCGGACGAAATTTTTTCGCGGATAAGCTTTGTTGCCTTTTCCCGGAATGCCCCATCGCCGGTTACCAAAGCCTCGTCGATGAGTAAAATATCGGTATCGACAAAGTATGCGATGGCGAACCCAAGGCGGGCACGCATTCCTGAGGAGTAGGCCCGGACCGGTTGGTCAATAAACTCGCCGATATCGGTGAGCTCGATGATCTGGTCCATCCGATCGAGAACATGCTTTTTCTCCATCCCAAGCTGGAGTCCGTTGAGGATGATGTTCTGCCTGCCGGTAAGCCGAGATTCAAATCCGGCACCAAATGAGAGCATGGTTGTTCTTGTGCTCGGGGCACGCTCGATCGAACCTCTATCGGGGTTAATGATCCCCGCAATCACACGCAGCAGGCTGCTCTTTCCTGCACCGTTTCGTCCGATGATTCCGATGGTATCGCCCCGCTGGATATCAAACGAGATATCTTCGATCGCCCAGAAGGTACTCCGTTTCCAGGGCACCCCGCCCTGCCTGCGGTATTCGAGCCCGATATGATTCAGCTTCGCGATGGAGTTGGTCTCTGTAGTCATCAATGCTTTCATCCAATTTTCGGATATACCTTATCGTACCGATGAATGAGTTTGATGGAGATAACGAGTACGCATACGGATTCAACGACCGGGATCATCAGCAGATTCCAGTTTGGGAACTGGTTATACATCAGCACATTCCGAATCTCGCCGATCATAATCGCCATTGGGTTGAACCCGAGCACCGAGCCGAGTCGGTCGGGCAAGAGCGAAAGGTCATAGATAATCCCCGAAACAAAGAACATCAGGTGCAGCAGGGTGGTGAGCACATGCTGAAAATCAGGAATAAAAGGCGAAATCATTGCAGCAAAGCATCCGACAGCCAGAATTACCAGAAGTAAAACAAGGAACAGTATCGGAAGCGTTACCCATGCCAATCCCGGAAAGAACCCGGCGAACCCAAGAACCACGACCAAAATCGCAAAGGTGACACCGAACTTGATGGTGTTGACCAGAATAATTGAGAACGGAAAAACCGACTTATGCAAGTTGACCTGCTGCATCAAAGGCTTGGCAGCAATCAGCGAGCCCGAACACCGGAGCACCGAGACTGAAAACCACTGCCAGAGCACAATCCCGGTAAAGAGAAAGATCGCAAAGTTCTCGGTCCGGTTGCCCATCACAAAATTGAACGCGATGTAGTAGACCCCGAACATCAAAAGTGGATGAATCACCCACCACAGGTACCCGGCATAGGTACGAGAAGCTTCGGCCCGAAGCTCGGCAATCGCGCGATAGCTCACCACATGGAAGAGGTGTCGGAGTTTCATAACCTTTGCATCACGCAAGTCCATTCGGAAGCTACATCCGTTTTTTGATAAACTTCTTTGTCTCACGATACACCGGACGAAGTGCGGTACGAAGCACTGGCGTTTTGCGGGCGATTGATTTCGATACACGGAGTGCACGGCGGAACTGGCGCTCGCGGATTACCTGTACGCACCGGTTCGGGTCATTGACCTGCTGAAGATAGCAATCGCAGGCGAAGAGCAGCTCGTTGACCTGCCCACGAAGATCGGCGTTCTCCTTGGACAAATCCTCCGCCCAAGCGCGTGCATGCTGGGCGTCTTGGTGGGCTTTGCGTGCAGCTTCGTCCGCGATTTTGACCTCGATGACCTTGGCTTCCTGAGCAGCTCGCTTTGCTGCCGATTCAGCTTCGAGCGCCTGTTGCAAGGCTGACTCCTGCTCGCCCTCCTTGCGCAAATAGCAATCGCAAGTAAAAAGCAGCTCATTGACCTTGGCTTCGAGCTCGCGTTTCTCGCGCTCAAGTGCATTGGCCCAATCCCGTGTCTGTTGCAGCTCGCTTGTTACCTGCTCGTTTGAAGATTCGAGTTTCTGAATCTGCGATTGTAGCTCGCTCTGCTTGCTTAGCTGGGCATCGCAAGTGAAGAGCAACTCGTCGATCTGAGCTTGGGTGCTGGCTTGCATACGCGCAGCGTCGTTTTCCTCCAGCACATCCGTTGACGAGCTCGACGAGCGGAAATGCGAGATTACCCGGTCGAGTCGATCATGGAGGTGGGGGTACACATTTTTGTAGTACCCATCGGGGCTATAGAGCACATCGGGATGGCGCAGACGGATCGACTCTGTGGTCTTGGTCGCGTTGATAATCATGGTCTCGCCGAAGGATTTATCCTTGATGCCAAGCGATCGTGCGATCTCGAGTGTCTCTTGTTCATGCTCGGGATCGGTGTACGCATAAATCGTGCGGAACGCATTCTCCCGGAGCCCAGAAGCCTGGATCAGCGTTTTGAAAATGATTGGCGTGTATTCGAAGCAGTGGCGAGGCTCATGCGAGAGATCGGGCTCGTAGAACCAATAGGTCCAAGGCGGCATCCCGACCAAAAACTCTTTGAATGCTTTGTATGAGATCGCATTAGGCACCGACATCACCAGCGTGCCCTCGGGCTTGAGTCGATCATGGATCCGCTCCATCACACCCATCGGATCCTCGTTGATATGTTCGAGCACCTCGAAGAAGAGCACCGTGTCGAACGAGCCTGCGATCGTCCAATCGGGCTTGGAGATATCGAAGTTATACGAACGGAGCTCGACCGATTCATCATTGAGCCTAAGCGTGCGGCGGATCACCGCGTCATCAACATCAGGATGCCATTCGATCCCTGTAACATCCGAGTATCCCAGATACTTCTTCGCCCACAGCGCCATGTACCCATATGACCCGACATCGAGGCACGATTCGCCCTCCTTGCGAGCGATCGGAATCATCGAAAGCGAATGTGCCAGGCGTTTGCGATGACCACAAATATAGGTATATTCGGTCTCATCGCCTTGGGCACCGAGATAATCAACCGTCTCATCGACGATCCGCTGTGCTTCATCGAGCGAAAGGTACGCACGATCATCCGCTGGCACATCGGGCACCGCATCGAGATGCTTAAGCACATTTTGAATGAGCCATTGTTGATTCATCGGACAACTTCTCCGCCGATCAATCGTCGGACTTCATCGGGAATCTCAAACTGCGGGTACCGATCCGCCGTTTCCTGATAGACCGCCTCACCCTGCTCTTGCTCGCCCATCGCCCAGTAATACATTCCCAGAACTTGCAGCAAGACCCACTTGTTCTCATCATAGTGCATGTCGCGAATCTGTTGCCGCAGAAGCATCACATTGCGCGGGACATTGTTGTACCACAAAGAATCGGACCCAAACCGAGATTCGATCTCCTCGGGCGTGATCGGCCGCTTGAGCCGATAGGAAACACTCCCGCCCCATTTGATCTCGACATCAAGATCGAAATAGTCCTCAAGCAGCAGCATCGACAGGTGGATATGTGGGTGATACTGGTGAATGAAGTCCTGATGGATGACCAAGGCGCCCTCGATCAGTCTTGGGAAAAACTCACGAACCACAAAATCGGTCACCGGCAGCGCCTTGCACAGATCAATCCCAAGAACCTCGATGGCTTCCTCATCAGGATATCCCGAAGCCATCACATCGCCGGGGCGTACATCGAGCATGTGGGCATATTGACGCATGTTCTCGTTGAACACACCCAGGAAGCTTTTCTCATTTGAGAAGTCATGCTTGGGATAGTTCCGCTGAAGGTGTTCGAGGATGTAGTCGTCATCGATCTCGAAGAGGTCATAGACCCGGATGAGCTTGTTGGCTTTCGCCTTGTTTTCCCCGAGCAAAGGATTGGCGAGCAAGCCTTGGACCAGGCTCATCGTCGTTCCGCCGACAAAGCACCCCGCATCCACGACCGAACCCTTGAACTGATAACTCCGCCCGGCATCAAAGTAGAGCGCCTTGTCGCCTTCGGTAAGCATCGAGGGATACTTGCGGAGCACCTTGGGCGCATCGTTGCGGAACCGTTCGATCAACGCATTGGCGCGGGTATCGTTCTTGACGCCTCGAGCATCGGCGGTGAGTGCTTTGATCTCGCTGACTCGTTCGTCGGGCGCTGTGCTTGGGGTGCTTGGTGCGGGCGTTTCCTGAAGCTGAGCGGGGGCTTGGCTCACAGGCACCGGCCCATGGTCGATCAGCCCGGTCCCGATCCGATGCCGATAGTACTTGACCATGTTCGCGGTCGAGATATGCCCGGTGAGCCGATGGTAGAGTGTGTAGTCGTACTTCTGGAAATCCAGAATCCCACGCAGGCTATCGAGCATGTAGAAGAACAGCTCCTCGTTGAGATCACCCTTGGCATCTTTGAGTATCTCTTCGAGCACATCGAAAGCCCCGGCTTCAGCGCCTGCCTGAATCCCGTTTTGGCGCAGCTTCATAATCAGATGTTCGGCTGTCTTTACCGCGGTATCGCCAAGCCGAGCTTCGAGCCCGAGCTTGAAGATGTTCTCACGGATTTTCGCCCAGATGACACCCTGCCTGCGAATTTTGTCCAGGTCCCACCCCGTGTTCGAGAGGCTGTCGCTTCGATCGCGGTAGGTCACCACCACATCCGAAATATACAACACCCGCTCTGCGAAGTAGTACAAGAAAGGCGTGTGAGGCAAGTCCTCGTGCTCGCCCGGCGGATAGATCAACCCCGAATCAAGATACAAGAACCGATCAATCAGCGTCCCCCACGCGCGCATCGGCACATACTGCCCGCCCGGGATAAACGAAGCACCAAGGTAGGCATCTTCACCCGAGACGATCGTGTCGGGTTGCCCGCCGTGGGATTGATCGAAGTCACGATCGAAGTTGAGTCTTTGCCCATCGGACATCACCCGATCGCAGCTGCCGATCACCACCCGGCACCCGGTCAATTGGGCTTGGCGCACAAGCGTCGAGACCGCCTTGGGTGAGCTGAAATAATCATCCGAATCGAGGAAGAGCAGGTAAGCGCCAGACGCGTGCTCGACCCCGGTGTTGCGGGCCGGGCCGAGCCCCTGGTTGTGCTCGTGCGTCACCAGCTTGATCCGATCGTCCTTGCCAGCATACCGCTCGACAATCTTGACCGAATCATCAGGCGAGCAGTCATCGACAAAGATCACTTCAAGATTTGGATAGTCCTGGGCGAGGACGCTCTTGATGCACTCTTCGATGAAAGGTTCAACATTGTAAAACGGGATGATGATCGAGACCATCGGGTTGAGCTTTTGCTCGGTGAGCTCCTTGGCTGCCCCTTGGTGCGTCATCCAAACCCGAAGCCCAAGCGTGCGCAAGTCTTCCTCCGAATACTTTTTGCGGGCGAGCTCAAAGTATTTGTTGGGTTTGACTTTGCTCACAATGCGATCGACTTCGAGATCAAAGGTGTTCTGCATCACATCGAGGACTTCGCTGGCCGAGCGGAAGTTCGAGCATGACCCGACCATGGTGCCGTCGAGGTTATGGACATACTTGACGATTCCCTTGGCGTCATCGAGCGGGATTCCGTCATCGACCAGAAGCGTCGTGAGCTCATCGGGGGACATCGCCAGGTGCGCCCAGTTGGGGATCGGATTATTGTCCGTGAAGCTGTACTGCACCGCTGGCGTGTTTTGATCCGCTCGAGATGCATACCACACATGATGCCCAAGCGTGCCCGTCCAGAGCGGGCACCCTTGAAAGTAGATCACGCCATCAGGCTTGAGGAACTTCTTGAGCGATGCGCAGAGTTTTTCAAAGTCGGGCACATGCTCGATGATCGCGATGCCATAGATGATATCGAAGCTGTCCGCTTCAAAGTCTGCATCCGACGCATCGCAGACCTTGAACTCGATTCCCTCAGGCATCGGCTCATCGCTCTTCCAATCACCGATGTTGGTTGCGATCACCGAATCTGCCCCGTTGGCCATGAACAGCCGAGCCGAGGCGAGGTG